>URWM01000108.1 GCA_900551655.1 uncultured Collinsella sp. | reverse complement strand
CTCGAGATGAACGCTGCCGAGCGTATCGACCGTGACGACGCCGCTGCCGGCGACATCGTTGCTTGCGTCGGTTTCAAGAACTCCACCACCGGTGACACCCTGTGCGCCGAGGGCAAGGAGATCGTCCTCGAGAAGATCGAGTTCGCTAAGCCCGTTATCGACGTTGCCATCGAGCCCAAGACCAAGGCCGAGCAGGACAAGATGTCCCTGGCTCTGACCAAGCTCGCCGAGGAGGACCCGACCTTCCAGGTGTCCACCAACCACGAGACCGGCCAGACCATCATCGCCGGCATGGGCGAGCTGCACCTCGAGATCATCGTCGACCGTCTGCTCCGTGAGTTCAAGGTTGACGCTAACGTTGGTAAGCCCCAGGTTGCCTACCGCGAGACCGCTGGTCACGACGTCGAGAAGGCTGAGGGCAAGTTCGTCCGTCAGTCCGGCGGTCGCGGTCAGTACGGCCACGCCGTCATCAAGCTCGAGAAGATGGAGGAGGGCTTCGGCTACGAGTTCGTCAACGCTATCGTCGGCGGCGTCGTGCCCAAGGAGTACATCCCGTCCATCGACAAGGGCATCCAGGAGGCCCTGAACACCGGTGTTATCGCCGGCTTCCCGGTCCTCGACGTTAAGGTCACCCTGTTCGACGGTTCTTACCACGAGGTCGACTCCTCCGAGGCCGCCTTCAAGATCGCCGGTTCCATGGCTATCAAGGACGCCCTCAAGAAGTCCGACCCCGTCCTGCTCGAGCCCGTCGAGAAGGTCGAGGTTGAGACCCCCGAGCAGTACATGGGCGACGTTATGGGCAACCTCTCCGGTCGCCGCGGCAAGATCGAGGGCATGGAGGATCGCAAGAACAGCAAGCTCATCCGTGCCAAGGTGCCGCTGGGCGAGATGTTCGGTTACGCTACCGACCTTCGCTCCCAGACCCAGGGCCGTGCATCCTACACGATGCAGTTCGACTCTTATGAGCCCGCGCCCAAGTCCATCGTGGACGAGGTCATGAGCAAGAACGCCTAAGTTCGAGCTCCCTGTTACGTAATCCGCGAGAACGTCTCTCGCACTCTTTGGAGGTTTAAGTTGGCTACCCAGAAGATCCGCATTCGCCTCAAGGGCTATGATCACGAGGTCGTCGATCAGTCCGCGAAGCTCATCGTCGAGACCGCTCAGAAGACCGGCGCTCGCGTTTCCGGTCCTGTCCCCCTGCCCACCGAGCGCAACCTGTACACGGTTATCCGCTCGCCGCACGTGAACAAGGACTCCCGTGAGCAGTTCGAGATGCGCACCCACAAGCGCCTCATCGACATCCTCGACCCCACCTCGGGCACCGTTGATTCGCTCATGCGTCTCGACCTTCCCGCTGGCGTCGACATCGACATCAAGCTCTAAGCGATATCGCTCATAGCTTAAAGAGCCCCGCTGCCATTACGGTAGCGGGGCTCTTTTGTTTTGAATAATGGTTTGGACTGCCGGGCATTGCTGCCGAGTAGGTGGCTGCAGCGCCCTATTCGCTCAAGGGACGCAGCGATGCCTCCTCAAAATGGAAGGATCGCAAGCCGTCTTCCGTTTCGATACATGCGCGACCAAAGTCATCGACCGTTTGAAAGACGCCACGCGCCAGCTCATCCCCAGCGGGGGAACGGGCGATAACGTGATCCTCAATCCAATTGAGATGACCGATATATTCGCCGTGGACGGGCGCGAGCGGTCCGGCGTCTTCTTCCATGGCGTTGAGACGCTCTGCCCATGTGTCTACAGCGTTCACGACCGCGTGATAGACCTCCTTGAGTAACACATCGACGGCGGGAACATTCTCGTTGAGGTCCGAGAGGCCAATTGCCGCCAGGCCGCCATCGGGCACCTCTTGGGGCGTGTAGTTCACATTGACGCCAATGCCGCAGACGGCGAAGGGCTTGCCTTTGTTGTCGCGTGCCGCCTCGACCAGAATGCCGCCGAGCTTGCGTCCTCGCGCGATCAGGTCGTTGGGCCATTTGAGGCCGATCTCGTTAGCAAGACCTTGTGCCTCGAGTGCCTCGAGCACCGCTAGGCCGCTGACGGCGGCAAGACCAGAGTACTTTGCAGGATTAACGCATGGACGCAGGACAATCGAAAGCAATAGGTTGCCGGCGGTTGAATCCCACTTGTGGCCGCGCCGGCCGCGTCCTGCTGTCTGAGCCCGGGCGGCAAGTCCTGTGCCGTGCGGCGCTCCTTGTTTTCCTGCTTCGAGCAGGTCATCGTTGGTCGATCCGGTTACGTCGACTATCGTTAATATGGCATCCATAACGGCTGCTACCTCCTTAATGAATAAGTGAATAACGCAATGGTGTCGTGAGGCAGACACAATGTGAAGCCTTTGTCGCATTTGGACAATTTAATGTTAACACGTCAACAATGACTGAAATGCGCTATCCTCTCTTGGTCGATGTAAACACGTCAACAACTCAAAGGAGGTTAGTGATGGGTTTCACGATTCTTGGAACAGGCTCGGCGCTTCCTACGCGCAGTGTTTCCAATGACGAGCTGTCCGAGTTCCTCGATACCTCGGATGAGTGGATTTTTACCCGCACCGGTATCAAGAGCCGCCACGTCTGCACCACTGAGTCACTCGACGACCTTGCCGTAGCGGCGAGCGAGCGGGCGCTCCAGGTATCCGGAATTGACGCGAGCCAGCTGGATCTTATCGTCTGCTCGACGACGACGGGCGATCACCTCGTTCCTGCCGAAGCGTGCGCCGTTGCTGAGCGCCTGGGTGCCACATGTCCTGCCTTCGACGTTTCGGCGGCTTGTGCCGGATTCGTATTTGCGCTCGATGTCGCCGAGGGCTATATCGCCCGCGGTCGCGCCAAGCACGTGCTGGTCGTTGCCGCCGAGCAGATGACGCGCGCGCTCGATTGGACCGACCGTGCCACGTGCGTGCTCTTTGGCGATGGCGCGGGTGCTGCGGTCATAGAGGCTGGGGGAGAGAATCCCCTTGCTGTTGAGCTTTCGACGTCGCCTGACGTCGAAACACTGCGCGTCCCCGGATTGGCGGGCTCCTCGCCGTATAAGACGGCGCAGGACTGCGAAAGCGTGCTTTCCATGAACGGCCGTCGCGTCTTCAAGTTTGGCGTCAATGCCATCTGCGACACGGTCAACAAGCTCGCCTGCGACGCGAGCATCGCGGTCGAGGACATCGACCACTTTGTATTCCATCAGGCTAACGAACGAATCTTGAGCCAGGCAGTCAAGCGCCTGGGTGTGCCGGACGACCGTGTGGTCCGAACGTTGCGTGAAACTGGCAACATCTCGAGCGCCTGTATTCCGCTTGCTCTCGATCGACTGGCAAATACCGGCGCGCTGCACGCGGGCGACACCATCGCCCTGGTCGGATTTGGCGCCGGCTTGGATGTAGGTGGCTATCTACTTCGCTGGAAGTAGTTGCACATAGGAAATGAAAACGCCCCTGGGGGCACAAACAAAGGAGAACTACCATGGCAGATCAGAAGACCTTCGAGCGCGTTTGCGACGTTATCCGCGAGACCGCCGGCCTTGACGATGTCGAGATGAAGCCCGAGTCCACACTCGAGGAGATTGGCCTCGACAGCCTGGGTACCGTCGAGATCCTCGTTGCCGTCGAGGACGAGTTTGGCATTGAGCTCGATACCGAGGAGAACCCCAAGACGGTCGGCGAGTTCGCCGATACGGTCGAGGCGGCATTGGAGAAGTAGAGATGCTCAAGACTCCTCTCTGCGATCTGCTCGGCATCGAAAAGCCCGTGTTCCAGGGCGGTATGGCCTGGATTGCCGATGCCTCGCTGGCGTCCGCAGTGTCCGAGGCGGGTGGCTTAGGCATCATCGCGGCCATGAACGCCGACGCCAACTGGCTTCGCGACCAGATTCATGAGCTGCGCGCCAAGACGGATAAGCCCTTTGGCGTCAACGTCATGCTCATGAGCCCGTTTGCCGACGAGGTCGCGCAGGTCGTGATTGACGAGCGAGTGCCGGTCGTCGTGACGGGCGCCGGCAATCCCGCCAAGTACATGAAGGCGTGGAACGAGGCGGGCATCAAGGTCATCCCGGTCGTTGCCTCGGTGGCGCTGGCGCGCCTCGTGGCACGTCGTGGAGCCACGGCGGTTGTTGCCGAGGGTACCGAATCGGGCGGCCATATTGGCGAGACCTCGACGATGGCACTGGTGCCGCAGGTCGTCGATGCGGTTGACATTCCCGTCGTGGCCGCCGGCGGTATTGCCGACGGCCGCGGCGTGGCGGCCGCCTTTATGCTGGGCGCCGAAGGCGTGCAAGTGGGTACGCGCTTTCTGGTCGCAGACGAGTGCACCGTCTCGGAGCAGTACAAAGAGATGGTCCTGAAGGCCAACGACACTTCAACGCGTGCGACCGGTCGCTCGACGGGACATCCAGTGCGCGCCCTCAAGAGCCCCTTCACCAACGCCTATGCCAAGAGCGAGGGTTTCGGCGCGAGTGCCGAGGAGCTCGGTGCTATGGGAACCGGTGCGCTGCGTAAGGCCGCCAAGGACGGCAACTACGAAGAGGGTTCGTTTTTGTGTGGACAGATTGCCGGCATGGTCAACGAGCGCCAGAGCGCACGCGAAATCGTTGACGACCTGGTCGATGGCGCCGAGCACGTCCTGAAGGGTGCGTGCGCATGGGTGGCGTAGCGTTTTTGTTTGCCGGCCAGGGTGCCCAGCACCCCGCGATGGGCGTCGACTTGATCGAGACATCGCCGGCGGCCGCCGAGGTGTTCGCCATTGCCGACGAGGTGCGCCCGGGGACCAGCGAGCAATGCCGGAGTGCCTCCAAGGAGGAGCTCTTGCAGACCGAGAACACGCAGCCGTGTGTGTTCGTTCACGACCTGGCAGCGGCTGCCGCCCTGCGCGAGCGCGGCGTGGTGCCTGCCGCCTGTGCAGGATTCTCGCTGGGCGAGGTCGCCGCGCTCACCTTTGCGGGGGCATTCGATACGCGAGCGGGCTTTGAGCTCGTGTGCGAGCGCGCGGCTTTGATGGCCACGGCGGCCGAGCGTCACCCCGGCGGAATGCGCGCCGTCATCAAACTTGATGCTGCGCAAGTCGAGAACCTGGCTGCGCAGGCCGGCGAGGACTGCTGGCCGGTCAACTACAACAGTCCCCAGCAGACAGTTGTGGCCGGAGCGCCCGATGCGTTGCAGGCCCTCGACGTCCTGGTAAAAGAGGCTGGCGGTCGCGCCATGAAGGTCGCGGTGTCGGGTGCATTCCATAGCCCCTATATGGCCGAGGCGACTGAGGGGCTGGCGACGTATATCCAAGCCGGCTACGCGCCGTCTCCGCTGCTGATTCCGGTCATGGCAAACATGACGGCGGCGCCCTATCCGGCGGACCCGCGAGCGGCATCGGATGTCTTGGCCAACCAGGTGAGCCATGCCGTGCGCTGGGTCGATACGCTGCATGCTTTGCAGGATCAAGGCATCGACACATTTATTGAGGTCGGCCCCGGCAAAACGCTGTCGGGCCTGGTCAAGCGTACGCTGAGCGACGTTCGCGTGTATTCGTGCGAAACGGCCGAGCAGGTCGCAGCTATTGCCGACGAGCTCGCATAGTCCACAGGGCTGTAACCCGAAAGGAATGACATGGGCAACTTGAACAACGGCGCGCTCGAGCGCAACGACTCACGTCGCGTGGCACTAGTCACGGGTGGCTCGCGCGGCATCGGTCGCGCTTGTGCCGTGGGCCTGGCGGAGGATGGCTACGATATCGCCGTCGTCTATGCCGGCAGCGTCGATGCGGCGCACGAGACGTGCGAGGCCTGCGAGGCGGCTGGCGCCACGGCGCGCGCATATCAATGTGACGTGGCCGACCCCGCTGCCGTCAACGCATGCGTGGAAGCGGTCCTCAACGACTTTGGCTCCATTTGGGCGCTCGTCAACAACCTGTCTCTTATACACATCTGACGCTGCCGACGAAGGCTTAGGTGTAG
>URWM01000107.1 GCA_900551655.1 uncultured Collinsella sp. | reverse complement strand
CGAGATTCCTCTACGTCTCGTGGGCTCGGAGATGTGTATAAGAGACAGTCACGAGTCCATCGCGTGGGCCGTTCTGGCAACGCCGCCGGGAACCGATCCTGCAGCCTGCATGGATGCGGCACGCTCGGTGTGTCCCGATGCGGCAACGCTTGTGAGTGCCGGGCGCATCTCGGCGACGAGCAAGCACCCCACCGAGACGAACATCGTGTTTATGCTCGATACGCTCGAGCTCTACACCATCAAGCGCCGCATGCGTGCCGCACAGGCCAGGCTGCGCCAGGACCGTTCACTCGACGATGAGGCCCGTCGCGTGCTGACGATGCAGGCGGTGCAAGATTCACAGCGCCAGCGCGAGCTCCAAAAGTCGATCGGTGGCGTGGCCGACCCGTTCCGTTTGATCGGTTTGGAGACCGCAGGTGCCGATCAGGCCTAGATGTTGTGGCCAACCAGCGTATTCTCGCCTATATCCTGTCTTTATTTTGGGTATAGACGTCCATGTGTGTGCTAAAGTATTGAGTCCTGTGGACTACGAAGGGAGAATCTGTGCCAAAAAAGACTGAGAGCACGGGTACTGGGCTGGAATCCTACGTTGCAAAGCTCATGGGCAACGGCTCAAACAGGACTTCGGTAACCGAGGACGAGATTCAGGTCGCCCTGAAGGATATCGATGTTTCTGATGAGCAGCTCAACGCGGTGTATTCCGCGCTGCGCAACAGCGGCATCCAGATTATCTCCGCGAGCGGAAACGACGACGCCCCGATGGGCGTCGACGATGACGATAACGATACCGACGATTTCGATGACGACGACGAGCATGATTCCGGCTCGCTCGACGATCACGAGCTTAAGATGGCCCGCCAGGCCGACGCCGAGATGGGCTCTTCCAAGAGCAAGAAGAAGCGCACCGTGCGCACGTCTCGTTCGCGTTCGCGCGTGCGCGGCATCGATGCCTCCACGGTGATGCTGACCGGCGACCCGGTTCGTATGTACCTCAAGGAGATCGGTAAGGTCGACCTGCTGACCGCATCTGAAGAGGTCGATTTGGCCATGAAGATCGAGGCCGGTCTCGAGGCTACCGAGAAGCTCGAGGCTGCTGATGCGGGCGAGATTGAACTCACACGCTCCGAGATGCGTCGTCTTACGCGTATCGAGAACGTTGGTCTTGAGGCCAAGCAGGCGCTCATTAGCGCAAACCTGCGTCTGGTCGTCTCCATTGCCAAGCGCTATGTCGGCCGTGGCATGCTGTTCCTGGATCTAATCCAGGAGGGCAACCTCGGTCTGATCCGCGCCGTCGAGAAGTTCGACTACCAGAAGGGCTTTAAGTTCTCCACGTACGCCACGTGGTGGATCCGTCAGGCCATTACGCGCGCTATTGCCGACCAGGCCCGTACCATCCGTATTCCCGTGCACATGGTCGAGACCATCAACAAGCTCGTCCGCGTGCAACGCCAGCTCCTCCAGGATCTGGGTCGCGACCCGACCCCCGAGGAGATCGGTGCCGAGATGGACATGAGCGCCGACCGCGTCCGTGAGATCCAGAAGATTTCGCAGGAGCCCGTGTCGCTCGAGACCCCGATCGGCGAGGAAGAGGATTCCCAGCTGGGCGACTTCATCGAGGACTCCCAGGCTATCGTTCCGCCCGATGCCGCCAGCTTCTCCATGCTGCAGGAGCAGCTCACCCAGGTGCTCGATTCGCTTGCCGATCGCGAGCGCAAGGTTATCGAGCTTCGCTTTGGTCTCGTCGACGGACATCCCCGCACGCTCGAGGAAGTCGGTCGCGAGTTTGGCGTCACGCGCGAGCGTATTCGCCAGATCGAGTCCAAGACTCTGGCCAAGCTCCGCCACCCGAGTCGCTCGAGCAAGTTGAAAGACTATATCGAGAGCTAGTCAAGCAAGAGGCGCCCTCAAGTACATCCGCTTGGGGGCGCTTTCATGTAGTCATTGGGGACGTTCTTGAATGGCTGGTCGTTTAAGAACGTCCCCAATGACTGAGTCGGAAAAATTCTTAAAAAAGTTCTTGCCCTTCGCCCAATCGTCCGTATAATAAACTTCGTTGCTTGAGAGCACGCACCTATTCCTCGGTAGCTCAATGGTAGAGCACGCGGCTGTTAACCGCGCTGTTGTAGGTTCGAGTCCTACCCGGGGAGCCAGGTTGTAAAACCCGTCGCATATGCGGCGGGTTTTTTCATGCCGCGATCGCCTGTGGCGAACGTTACCGTATCAACATTTCGTGTCGAGGATGTAATCGTGAACCCCGCCGCCTTAACATGGCGCGGTCGTTGTAAAATGTTGGAATGATTGCTCCCACGACATGGTGCCGCGAGCACCAGAAAAGGAGATTCTTGTGTCTGAGACCATTAACGGCAGCCTGAGCGTCTCGAACGACGTTATTGCCGATATTGCCGGTTATGCCGCGATGACGTGCTACGGCGTCGTCGGTATGGCCGAACAGCTCCAGGGCGCCGAGAGCGTGCGCCTGCTTGCCGGCCAGCGCCTCCGCAAGGGCGTGCTTGTTTCCGCCGACGAGAACGGCCTTACGGTCGACCTTCACGTCGTGCTCGAGAACGGCGTCAACATGAAGTCCGTCTGCCACAATCTTTCGAGCTCCGTCGCCTTCACCCTGCAGGAGATCGCTCAGATCGATCCCGCCAGCCTTAAGATCGGCATTCACATCGACGCGCTCAAGAGCCGTCTGAACTAGCATCCGAATACGGAGATTTCACTACTCATGATTGCAAAGACCATTCGCACCTGTTTTCCGATCGCTGCGGCTGCCGTTTCCGAAAAGGCCGAGGAGATCAACAAGCTCAACGTCTTCCCCGTACCCGACGGCGACACCGGCACCAACATGTCGCTCACGCTCGCTTCGGTGACCAAGGAGCTTTCCGCCCTTCCCGCCGATGCCGACATGGAGGCCATTGCTGGCGCCATCACCCACGGCTCCCTGATGGGCGCCCGCGGCAACTCCGGTGTCATCACCTCGCAGATTCTGCGTGGTGTGGCCGAGGGCCTTGTCTCTGCCGATGAACACATTACGTCCGCCAATATCGCCTTCGCCTTCCGTCGTGCCGTCAAGGTCGCCTTCCAGGCTGTCCGTAAGCCCATCGAGGGCACGATCCTCACGGTCCTGCGTGATGTTTCGACCAAGGCAGACGAGTGCGAGAAGAAGAAGTTCTCTGCCGAGGATGCGCTCGACGCCATCGTCGTCGAGGCCTACCAGTCCGTCGCCCGCACGCCCGACCTGCTGCCCGTTCTGAAGGAGAACGGCGTGGTCGACTCCGGCGCCTTTGGCTTTGCCATCTTCTTGGAGAACTTTGTTGCCGCCGCTCTTGGCCGCAGCACCGTGGTCGAGGATTTCTCCGCCACGTTTGATTCCGCTGGCTCTGCACGCGACGCGGCCCTCGATCGCGTCGAAATTGAGGCCAACGACGACTGGGAGGGCTCGGAGTTCCGCTACTGCAACGAGTTCCTCTTTAAGGCCGACGCTCCCTTTGACGAGGACGAGTGCCTGAAGTTCCTGGGCTCCATGGGCGACTGCGAGCTTCTCGTGGGCGCCTATCCCGACTACAAGATCCATGTGCACTCCAACACCCCCAACCTGGTGCTTGAGCACATGCTTCAGCTTGGTCAGATCTACGAGGTCTTTATCCACAACATGGAGATGGAGGCCCACGACCGTACCGCTAAGATCCATGAGGACCAGGAGAAGACCGCCGAGCCCGCGAAGGCCCTGGGCTTTGTTGCCGTTGCGGCCGGGTCTGGCGAGGCCGACATCCTCAAGTCCCTCGGCGTCGACGTGATCGTGTCGGGCGGCCAAACCATGAATCCCTCGACCGCCGACCTGCTGGGCGCCGTCGACCAGGTCAACGCGACCTCGGTCATCATCCTGCCCAATAACGGCAACATCCGCATGGCTGCCGAGGCCGCTGCTTCCGCCTGCACCGACAAGAAGGTCGCCGTCGTTCCCACCAAGACCGTCCCGCAGGCCTTCTCCGCACTGTTCGCGGTCCTGCCCGATTCTGAGCTCGAGGACGCCGTTGCCGCCATGGTCGACGCCATCAGCGAGGTCCGCGATGGCGAGGTCACCCGCGCCGTGCGCGATTCCAGCGCCTCTGATGGCTCTCCGATTCACTCCGGTGACGTCATGGGTATCATTGCCGGCTCCATCGACGTGGTCGGCTCCGACGTGAAGCAGGTCACGCTCGACTGCATCAACCGCATGCAGGAGGAAGAGGAGGGCGACGCGCTGACGATTCTGGCCGGCGAGGAGCTGTCCGACGAGGCCTTCCAGGAGATCGTCGACGCTATCGAGGAGGCTCAGCCCGACCTGGAGATTGATGCCCATCGTGGCGAGCAGCCGCTCTATCCCGTGATCTTCTCGATCGAGTAGGCATCTGCCCATGTCCGAGCTGTGCTCCGTGCCGCGCGTCTCGGAGCGCTTTGCCCAGAGCAATGCGCTCGACGAGGATATCGCGCGACTCAAATATGTTTCGGGTAAACGTGAGGAGGCCCTTCGCCGTCTGGGAATTCGGACGGTGGGGGACCTCCTTCTCCATATTCCTCATCGCTACCTGGACTTCACTCGCTCGTGGTCCATCGAGATGGCGCCCATCGGTACCGTGTGCACCATCATCGCCACGGTCGATCGCATTGTCCAAAAGCAGCCCCGTCCGCGTATGCAGGTGACTGAGATCTCGCTCGTGGACGAGACGGGCGTGCTGCAGGTTGCCTTTTTCCGTCAGCCTTGGATTGCCCAACAGCTTAAGCAGGGCGACCGTCTGGCCGTGATGGGCAAGGTCGAGTTTGCTTATGGTTTTAAGCAAATGGCCTCACCCCACTTTGAAAAGCTCGAGGACGGGCGTGCCGCGGGTACCATTTTGCCGGTCCACTACGTGAGTGATGGCGTGAGTCAGGCATGGATGCGCCGTATCGTGAGCGGTGCGCTCGAAGTGGCAGCCAATCCGTTCGATCCCATTCCCGCGCCGCTGCGCGCAAAGCGGAAGCTCATGAGCAATGCCCGTGCGCTGCGCTCGATCCACTTTCCCTCTAGCATGGCCGAGCGCGACGTCGCACGCCGGCGTCTTGCCTATGAGGAGTGTCTCTGCTTGCAGCTCGCACTGCGTCTGCGCAACGATGGCGGTATGGTCGACGTAGTGCCTTATGCGCATGCCGCGGGCGGGCACCTGGCGGCCCTCAAGGAGGCCCTGCCGTTTTCGCTGAGCGACGAGCAGGAGGCCGCGTTCCAAGACATCCTGCACGACATGTGCGATGGCGGGCGCGTGATGAACCGCCTACTGCTGGGCGACGTCGGTACCGGTAAGACCGCCGTTGCCGCCTGCGCGTTGGCAGTTGCGGCCGATAGCGGCACCCAGGCCTGCGTTATGGCGCCCACGGGCGTGCTGGCGCGTCAATATGCCGATAAGACCGGCCCCTTGCTCTCGCAAGCTGGCATGACCTGGGCGCTCCTGACGGGCGCCACGCCGGCGGCCGAACGTGAACAGATTCATGCTCGGCTCCAGTCTGGCGAGCTCGACGTGCTCTTTGGTACCCATGCGGTGCTTTCGGATAACGTTACGTTCAGGCATTTGTCGCTTGTGGTGATCGACGAGCAGCACCGCTTTGGCGTGGGCCAGCGTAACGCCCTGCGCGCAAAAGGACCGGGTGCCGACTTGCTTGTCATGACTGCCACGCCGATCCCGCGCACGCTGGCGCTTTCGGTGTACGGCGACCTAGATACGAGCATCATCCGCCATCGTCCCGTTCCGGGTGCCGGCGTGACGACGCGCGTCCTCACCGAGTCGAGTCGTGACCTGGCCTATGGCGCCATTCGCGAGGCGCACGAAAAGGGACAACAAGCCTACGTGATCTGTCCGCTCGTGGAGCCAAGCGATTCGGCCGATGAGCTCGAAGACCTGTCTCTTATACACATCTCCGAGCCCACGAGACGTAGAGGAATCTCG
>URWM01000106.1 GCA_900551655.1 uncultured Collinsella sp. | reverse complement strand
AGATTCCTCTACGTCTCGTGGGCTCGGAGATGTGTATAAGAGACAGGGTAAAGATACCGTTCACGAGATACGTCCGTGCCGGCGGTCGGCTAAATTGAGACAATAGTGAATTAGAGTTAGGCTACCGTCCCCTGCAGGGACTGAACGGACAGATGCATATGCCGAGCAAAATCGAAAAGAAGCAAAAGGCCGCTAAGCTGCGCAAGCCGCCGCGCGACTTCTCGTACACGCAAAACCGAGAGCTTAGCTGGCTGCGCTTTGACAACCGCGTGCTTGACGAAGCCTTCGACGAAACCGTTCCGCTGTTCGAGCGTCTAAAGTTCGTGTCGATTTTCGAGTCCAACCTCGACGAATTCCTTATGGTGCGCGTGGGCGGCCTGTCCGATCTGGCAGAGCTCAAAAAACAGCCTGTTGACAACAAGAGCAATATGACCGCCTCCGAACAGGTTGATGCTGTCATGGCCGAAATGCCCGGGCTCCTTACCCGTTGGGAGTCCATCTTTAAGAACATCGAGGGCAAGCTCGACACCCTGGGCGTTCACCGCGCCCGGATCGATTCGCTTACGCCCGAGGAGCGCACCTTTGTAACCCGCTACTTCCAGGCCTACGTGTCGCCGGTTATCTCACCGCTGGTCATTGACCCGCGCCACCCCTTCCCCAACCTGCGCAACGGCGCGCTCTACCTGGCGTGCGGCCTGGACGGCGTCACCGACGAGGAAAGTCTGCTGGGCCTGATCGAGATTCCCGCCTCGATGAACCGCGTGGTCGAGATCCCCTCGCCCACCGGCACCTACTCCTACATTCTGCTCGAGGACGTCATCCTCGCCTGCCTGGACAGCTGCTTTGGCTCCTATAAGCCGCTGGATCGCGCGCTGATCCGCGTCACCCGCAATGCCGATATCGACCCGGACGGCGAGGGCGTCGAGGAAGAAGAGGATTACCGCCAGCACATGAAGCGCATCCTCAAGAAGCGCCTGCGCCTGCAGCCGGTGGTGCTCGCCGTATCGGGCTCGCTCGAAAAGCCAACGCTCAAGACTATCCGCAAGGCGCTCGAGCTCTCGCGTCGCTCGGTCTTTACCTGCGATATCCCGCTCAACCTGGGCTATGTCTTTGGCATTGAGGGCAAGATTCCCGAGCACCTGCGCAACGAGCTGCTCTTTACGCCGTTTAAGCCGCAGCCCAACCCCACCATCGATATGGCCCGCTCCATACGCGAGCAGGTGCTGCAACACGACAAGCTGCTCTTTTACCCTTACGAGGCCATGAACCCGTTCTTGGACCTGGTGCACGAAGCAGCCTACGACCCCGAGTGCATCTCGCTGCGAATCACGCTCTACCGCGTGGCCAAGCAGAGCCGCCTGTGCGAGTCGCTGATCGATGCAGCCGAGAACGGCAAAGAGGTCACGGTGCTCATGGAGCTCCGCGCCCGCTTTGACGAGCAGAACAACATCGAGTGGGCCGAGCGTCTGGAAGAAGCGGGCTGCACCGTCATCTACGGCTCCGAGGGCTTTAAGTGCCACTCCAAGATCTGCCAGCTCACCTATCGCGAGGGCATGGCGCTTACACGCCTGACGCTTTTGGGCACCGGCAACTTTAACGAGAAGACGGCCAAGCTCTACAGCGACTTTATGCTCATGACCGCCCATCCCGGCATCGGCGAGGACGCCAACTTGTTCTTCCGCAACCTGTCGCTGGGCAACCTGCGCGGCGATTACCGCTTCCTGGGCGTGGCGCCGGTCGGCCTGAAGCCGCTCATCATGCGCGGCCTGGATCGCGAGATCCAGCGCGCCCTCGCTGGCGAGCCCGCCCGTGTGTTCTTTAAGCTCAACTCACTCACCGACCGCGAGGTCATCGACAAGATCGCCGAGGCGTCGTGCGCAGGAGTCCGCGTGGACATGATCATCCGCGGCATCTCGTGCCTCAAGCCGGGCGTTCCGGGCAAGACCGAGAACGTGCATGTCCGTTCTATCGTCGGACGCTTTTTGGAGCATGCGCGCGTTTACGCCTTTGGCGTGGACTCTGACATGATCTATCTGAGCTCGGCCGACATGATGACGCGCAACACCGAGCACCGCGTGGAGATTGCCTTCCCCGTGCTCGACCCCACCTGCCGCGCCCTGGTGCACGAGTACATGGGCATGCAACTGCGCGACAACGTGAAGGCACGCAGCCTGACGAGTGACGGCACCTGGGTTCCGGTGGAGCGCAAAGAGGACGAGAAGCCCTTCAACTCGCAGGAAGCTCTGCTGGAGCGTGCGTATCGCAACGCCGAGGCCGCCGCGCAGCAGCGTGCGCAGGAGAAGGAACGTGTGGCCGAGGAGGCTATTCAGGCCGAGGTTGAACATAGGGCAGTTGCCAAACCGGAAGCGGTTGCCGCTCCCCCGGTGAATGAGCCCGAGGCTGCCGCAGGGCCCGCCGCGGAGAAAGCGCCCGAGGTTCAGAAGGTCCAGGCGACCGTCATTGAACCCAAGCCCGCACCTGTACCTCGGCCCGAGCCGCAGGTCACCAAGCCCGCACCCGAGCCGAACGCCCGTCGCGATAAGCCCACCGGCAAGACCAAGGCCATCGAGCGCCATCGCCCCGGTCGCGTGCGCATGGGACTGGGTCTGATCGGCCTGGGTCTTAAGACGCTCATTACCGGCAAGACGAAATAGACGTTTGTAGAAGCGCCCCGTATTTGAGGAATGCCCCAGATACGGGGCGCTTTTCCCTGCTACCATGGTTGCGAACAAAACCGCGAATGGCAGGCAGGAATATGAAGCTCACCATAGAATCGATGACGTACGGCACCGACGGTCTGGCACATGCCGACAACGGCAAGGCCGTCTTTGTGCAGGGCGCCGTGGCAGGCGACACCGTCGAGGCCGAGGTCGTACAGGACGGCAAGTCGTTCATGCGCGCCCGCACCACCGAGATTCTGGAGCCAAGCCCCGATCGCATTCAGCCTCCCTGTCCCTTCGTGGGCATCTGCGGCGGCTGCTCGTGGGGCAATCTCTCACGCACGGCGCAGCTCGCCGCCAAGGAGCAAAACCTGCGCTCCACGCTCGAGCGCATCGGCAAGTTCGCTCCTGAGCAGGTCGATGAGCTGGTACAGCCCATCCGCCACACCAAGGACGACTGGGGCTACCGCAATAAAATCGAGCTCGAACCGACCGTCGTCAACGGCCGCGTGCGTCTTGGCATGCACGGTGTCGACCCCAGCAAAATCGTGACCGTCGATGCGTGCCCGCTGTTCGATAAGCGTTTTCCCAAGGCGCTCAAATCGGTCGTCGGCGCGCTCAACTATCTGAGCGGCAGCCACGACCTGGGTCTGGAACGTGTGGGCATTCGCGCCTCGCGTCGCACCAAGGCACTCGAGGTCGCGCTTTGGACGCCCACAGGCTCCTTCCCGCGCTCGCAGGTCTCGCGCGTGCTGGCAGACGCCGTACACCCCACGAGCGTCGTGGGCGTCATGAGCAAGGGCGAGAAGAAGGCCCGCCGCGTCTCTAAGGTGGAGATGCTCGCCGGTGAGGGCTCCTGGACCGAGAATATCGCCGAGGGCCAGATGCGCTTGTCTGCCCCGTCGTTCTTCCAAGTCAACACCAAAGGCGCCGAGATTTTGATCGAGCTCGTTATGGACGCCCTCAATCCGCAGGAAGACGAGCTGGCCGTGGACCTATACTGCGGCGCCGGCACCTTTACCCTGCCGCTCGCCCGCCGCTGCGACTTTGTCGCCGCCGTCGAGGCCTACGGCCCGGCCGTGCGCGACCTGCGCCGCAACCTCGAGATCAACAAGCTCAATAACGTCGACGTCATTGGCGGAGACGCGGTGCGCGAGTTCCCCGACCAGGATGCCGACGTCTTGGTGGTCGACCCGCCGCGTGCGGGCCTCGCCCCCGAGGCCATAGACCTCATCGCGAGCACGAGTGCCCGCGATGTCGCCTACGTGAGCTGCGACCCGGCAACTCTGGCCCGCGACCTCAAGCGCTTTGTCGAGGAGGGCACCTTCTCCCCCGTCAAGATCACGCCGGTCGACCTATTCCCGCAAACCTTCCACTGCGAAACCGTCGTCCACCTCAAGCGCAACTAACCGCATGATTTTATGAGAAATGGGGATTAGATAATCATTCGATGCTCGATGGTTTAACCCCGCCTCCTTTTTGTCGTGCAAGTCGAAACCGACGAGACTGGAAAGCGGTACAAGCCACCAAACAATGACCCAGCTGATTACATTTTCATAATGCAGTCAGCTGGGCTTTTTGTTTAACTATGCGCGTTGGCACGGTATCGCAGTTAACGTTTTATCGGGGTGCCGCAATGAGGACAGAACTTTGCATCGGGAACAAGCGGAGTGCCACATGAAGCACAGAAGTGCGGCCCATCCATAGGGGTTGCAGCCTGCTGGAATTGCTGCGCGCCATTAAACCGAGGCGAGCCCTGCTGGCGCAAAGGGCTAAGATGCGAGTCGGAAGCGGATCTCGGAGGGACCGCCTGAGAATCAGTGGCTAC
The DNA here is from genome assembly GCA_900551655.1 of uncultured Collinsella sp. GTDB lineage: Bacteria > Actinomycetota > Coriobacteriia > Coriobacteriales > Coriobacteriaceae > Collinsella. The sequence goes on along the minus strand of URWM01000106.1, from coordinate 1,540 downwards.
GCAAGACGCCATCTTCCTTCGGACGACAAATACGACGACGATAACGACAACAGCCAATGCAACGGCAATTGCGCCGATAATAACAGGACTGTGCAAGAAAGACTCTTCTGCCTTTTCAGATAACGCTGTTTTTAGAGGACTTCGTGCAATGTTCGACTTGTACACTTCAACCCGGATGCCCTTTTTGGCAGAACCCATACAACAAACCAGCGTATCGTCATCAGCAAACCAGAGCTCGTCCACACTCCTTCCGCTCTTTAAAGGCGTCTTAGAAGCAACGTTCTTATTTATATCAAGCAATACCATCTTGTCATTATTATCAGAATTAGTTTTTATTCCGAGCACATATCGACCATCATTGGACAATGAACCATAAGCGCCAACCGGACTAGACGGCTTTACTTTCTCCCGCTGCTTGCCCGAAGCGCAATCATATACCGCGACTTCGTCAGAAGAAGTATCATTACCCTGCGCAATTAAAGCCAATGAACCGCTCGAATTAACCGAGCAGATGCCATCATCTTCATTCGGGTAGTCAGGCTCTGAAAGACCGCAAACAGCATCATTTGTCATTTCGCCATTCTTCGACAACAGAGCGCCGTTGTTAAGGACGGTGCCTTTGTCCGAAGTAATTGGAATGCCGGAAAAACAAAGGCCCAAAGGATAGACGGCTCCATAACTGTTTTCCGTATCCAGTTCAACGCTAACGATATTGGCAATCGAAGCTGTGTCCAAGTCATAGGTAACTATTTTATTGCAACTTTTGCCATCTTCAGACCCATCGAACACTATGTATCCGTACATACCATCCGAAGACAGCCAGTAGTCGTCTCGTATTACCTCAGAAGAGGGCTCAACGCCAAGAGTATCATCATCTATAGCAAATTGCTCCTCAATCTCATCTTTTTCGAAATTGTACTTACAAAACTGAATCGATCGAGAACCCGAAATAAATAGGAATGATTTTCCGTCTTCAGACAGCTGAAATCTCGCTGCACGGCCATCTGAAATAACGGAATTTCCAAGCTTATAAGTCTTTGATTTATTTGAGTTCAAATCGTAGGCGGTAACTGACAGGCTATCCTCGTCGTACGCATATAACGTCTTTTCATTAGAAGAGAAGCAGCAGTAACCATCCCAGCTGTTCTCGAGGGACATTTTGACACGCTTCTGCGTTCCGTCTTCAACGTTTAAAACCGTTCCATAATCGCCGGGGTCACCATTATTATCCTCGTTAAAGACGATGTACTTCCCAGATAAAGATCGGCACACAGCACGCTCAGCGCTTTCCACCGTATATGTTTCTTTGAATTCCGGCGTGGGGACGTCGTCAGCATAGGCGCCCAGCGGCGCGACAATAAGGCTAGCGGCCAGCGCCAGGCCGGCTATTAGAAGCCCCCCCCCATTTCATTTTTCTTGTTCTTGGCATGGTTGCCCCTTTCAGTCGAGAGGTGAATATGACCTGAGACTACGCTAAGCCCGAAAAATCAAAACTGTCTCTTATACACATCTCCGAGCCCACGAGACGTAGAGGAATCTC
>URWM01000105.1 GCA_900551655.1 uncultured Collinsella sp. | reverse complement strand
TAGTTATCGCGGCGGATCGCCACCTTATGGGCGCCAACCGCAACGGCAGAGTATGGAACGTGCTCACGTGGGCGACTATCGGCGTGATTACGGTGCTGACGGTCGTCATGTTTGTGCTGCAAGCGATGGGCTACGGCGCGTAGCGCCCACTTTTGCTTCCGAACAGGCCGCAGCGATGGGCTGCGGCCTGTTTTTTGTCTGCTATAGGGCGTTAGTTATATGGCGGTGGGCAAAAAATGCCAAATATGAGTACTGTTGCTAAGTGAATAGCATTTACATCCAAAAAGATAATGAACATAACCTATAGTATGTTCATTAAAATTGGCTTCAATACGCCTTAAACCAGTCGGGTTGGCTGCTTTAGGGGGTTATAGAGGTCGCTCGGACGTCATTTTGGGTGGTTTTGCCTGCTACTAAAAAGGTAACAGTACTCATATTTGCCCTTTTTTGCCCACAGACCTTTGAGGTTGCGGCGAAAAGGGCTTGTTTTGATTGTTTGGGGCAGGCGCGAGGCGCGGAAACGATGCCTGGAGCGGCGGAGCGGCTTGAAATTCATCTCTAGAGGTCTTCATTGGCTGCGCCTGAAGTGCCTCAAGGTGTCGGTGCAAAAGGAGCGTCCCTAACTGCCGCAGGGGGCGTCGGCCACGGCCGACGCCCCCTGCGGGTGGAAGCAGATTTGGCCGCGTGTTACTTGTCGGTGCCCAGCTTGTGTGGCTTGTAGGCGAGGGCATTGACGAGTGCGTCGGCGGCGGATTTGACGGCTGCCGGCTGCGGATCGTTGCCGTGGTCCTCGGGGTGCACGGGCAGGTCTTTCTTGACCGCATCGTGAATCAGGTTGAGGTACTCGGTCACGCCGGTGGTCGACAGGTGCGTGCCGTCGCCGTCGAACAGGTCGTTGCGGTTGGCGCTGTACCCGTACCAGTCGACAACGCGTACATTCTTGTAGCGCGTGGCGGCGTTGGCGATGGTCTGGTTCGTGGACCCGACCCACGGCTGCGGGCTACGCGTGTTTACAAACACGACAGTACGCTGCTCGCCGGCGTCGGCCATGATCGCGTCGACCTGGGCGTCCGTTACCAAACCGTTGGTGCCCAGGGCAAAGACCACGATCTTGCCGGCAAGGTTCTGCTGGATATAGCCCTCAAATGTCGCGCGGCCCGCATCAAACTGGCGGCCCTTTTCGGCATCGATATGGCTGTGCGGGAACACGCCGTCAAAGGAATCAACGGCGCGCAGCGACACGGAGTCGCCAATCATCAACAGGTCGTAGGAGCCATCGGGGAAGCCGTCGTTGTCCTTGTCGGTGTCGTCGGCCGCCTGCTGGTCGGCGGGCGCGGTGTTTTTGGCTTCCTTGTTCAGAACCTCGGCGCCCTCGCCGCTCAGCGCAGACGTCTCGGGCACAAAAATCAGGCCGCCCAGTGCAACGACCAACACGACAGCGCAGGCTGCACAGGCAGGGACGTGCGCGCGCACCCAGTTGGCGGGCGTGGCGGTGCCGTCGCGGAACTCGGATACGGTGCGCCCAAAGGCGCCCTTTCTAAACGGCGTCTCGATAAAGCGATATGAGCATTCGGCCACGGCGACCACCAACAGCACCTGCAAAATGTACTGCCACCACGGTGTATCGTTGATGTTGGCGACCGGGTTCATAAGCAACAGCAGCGGATAGTGCCACAGGTAGATGCTGTACGAGCGCTTGCCAACCCACACGAGCGGCTCGGCGGACAGCGCGCGAGCAACCATTCCCTGGGGCTGCACGCAGGCCGCGATGACCATGAGCGTGAGGATGGAGCATAACAGCGTGCCGCCGCGATACTGGAACGCGGTGTAGCCGTTGGTGAGCGCGACCATGGCGGCAAGGCCAACCAGACCCACGACGCCCAATACATCGATGGATGCGGGCGAGGACCAAAAGCGCACGGGGGCGCTCGGCTGTGCCGGGGCGGTCTTGGCTGATTCGTCGGCCTTCTCGCCAGGCTTGCCCTCGGCGTTCTTGCCGTGCTTGGCGGCGCCAGCCAGGCGATTGAGCCCCAAACGATGTGCGAGACGCACCGGTGCCAGGTCGCGATCGGGGATAAAGGCCATCCAGGCACCCAGCAGCAGCGAGAACACGCGGGTGTCGGTGCCGTAGTACACGCGGCTGGGGTCGGCGGCAGGGTTGTAAAGCACCATCATGGCGAGGGCAGATACCGCGGCAAGGCCCAGAACCACGCGGCGCGTGTTGGGCTTGCTCACATGCATGGATACCATGGCAAACAGCAGCGGCGGCCAAATCAGGTAGAACTGTTCCTCGATGGCAAGCGACCAAAAGTGCGTGAGCGGCGAGGGGTCGCCCAGAGCATTGAAGTACGAGACGTTTTGGGCAATCTGCCACCAGTTGTTGAAGAACAGCAGCGACGGCAGGATGTCAGGGCGCATCTTGGTGAGCATCACGTGGTTGAAGACGGTGCACAGCGCACAGGTCACCACCACGACGGTTACCACGGCGGGGACCAGGCGACGGATGCGGCGAATCCAGAAGCTCTTAAGGTCGATACGGCCGGTCTTAGCGACTTCGTTGAGCAGCAAGCGCGTGATCAGATAGCCCGAAAGCACAAAGAAGATCGTGACGCCGAGCAGGCCGCCCTGAGCCCACGTGAGGCTGAGGTGATAGAGCACCACCGCGACGACGGCGAGCGTACGCAGACCGTCGAGCGCAGGAATGTAGCGAGATTTGGGGCGAGCGGTCGCCTGCTGGTCGGTAGCGGACGAGCGTGTGGCGCCGGTGTTGGTCTTGGCTGCATGGGAGCCCTTGTTGGTTGGCGTTCGATGCGGGCTCGGGCCGCGTCGCGACTCGCCGGTGCGGCGGTCGGCGCGCGGGCGTTCGTGCGGCGCCTGGTTATCGGGCGCGCGGCGCGGGCCGCGTGGGCTCGATTGTGGGAATTGTTCCATAAAACATCATCCAATGACGAGAATAATCAGCACATATTCATTGTAGCTGCCTGCTCCTGTGAATGCTTGCTGCTGGCGCAACCTCAAGGGTGCGTTCACATCAAAGTGAACTAAAGTTATAGAGGTGCGAAGGCGCGCAATCGACGGTCGACGGTGGGTGCAAAGCCCGCAGATGAGGAGGTTTCCATGGCAGATCGCGGCATCGTTGCGGTGTTCGGCAGCATGAACATGGACCTTTCGGTGGCGTGCGAGCGCATACCGCGTGCGGGCGAGACCGTCGGCGGCAGCGGGTTTATCACCAACGCCGGCGGCAAGGGCGCCAATCAGGCCGTAGCTGCCGCGCGTATGGGCGCGTGCACGCACATGATCGGCGCGGTCGGTCGCGATGCGTTCGGCGCGTCGCTCGTGGCGGGGCTCCAAGGCGCCGGCGTGGACTGTGACTTTGTAGTGCATCGCGATGACGTGGAGACGGGAACGGCGACCATCATTCGCTGCGAGGGCGACAACCGCATCATACTGTCACCGGGCGCCAACCATGCGCTTGCGGGCGAGGACGTGGCCTGCGCGCTGAGACGTCTGGTGGCCGATGAGCTCGATCGCGATGTCTGCGGGCTCGCCCCCGCGGCCGGCAGCGTCTTTATCGCCCAGGGCGAATGCGACCTTGCGGCGACGGCCGAGGCGCTTGTTTGCGCTCACGAGCTGGGGTTCTATACGGTCTTTAATCCAGCGCCCGCCTGCGAGCTGCCTGCGGAGGTCTGGCCTGCGGTCGACCTGGTCTGTCCCAACGAGACCGAGTGCCAGGTGCTGACGGGCATTCTGCCCACGGATGACGCGAGTTGCGTCACCGCGCTCAATGCGCTGCTCGACAAGGGTGCCGGGGCTGCGGTCATCACGTTGGGCGGTGCCGGCTCGGTTTCGCTCGGCGATGGCGGTGAGCTGCTGCGCATGCCGGCACTTTCGAGTACGGTAGTCGATACCACGGCCGCCGGCGATACGTTTATCGGCGCGTTGGCGGCGGCTCGCCTAGAGGGCTTGCCGCTCTTTGAGTGCATGGCCGCGGGTGCTCGCGCCTCGGCAGTGGCGGTGTCGCGCCTGGGCGCTCAGCAATCGATTCCCATGCGCACCGAAGTTGAACATTGGTTTGGTTAAACGATAAAGACGGAGAAGCGGAGTAGAACAATGGCAACCAAGAAGCTGATCCTTGATCTGGATATGGGTGTGGACGATGCGATGGCGCTGGCCTATACCATCGCGAGCCCCGAGGTGGAGCTCGTGGGCATCACCACGTGCTTTGGCAACGTGCGCGTCGAGCAATCGGCGCACAACTGCCTGGCGGTGCTCGATCTGCTGGGTCGCCCCGAGGTTCCGGTATACCTGGGCGCCGATCGTCCCATTAAGGCGACTGAGCCCTATACACCGCCGGCGTCCACCACGCTCATTCACGGCAAGAACGGCATCGGCGGCGCGAGCGTGCCCGCGTCGCCCTACGAGCCGGTGGGGGCGACCTCGGCCGACGGCAACGCCGCGGTCGATTATCTGATTGATGCCGCGCGCACCTATGGTCCCGATCTGGTCTACGTGGCGACTGGCCCGCTCTCCAACCTGGCGCTCGCCCTGGAGCGCGATGCGGCAGCGATGATGTCCATCGGCCGCGTGGTCGTGATGGGCGGCGCCCTTACCGTGCCCGGCAACGTGAGCGCGGGCGCCGAGGCCAATATGGCGAGCGACCCCGAGGCAGCCGACGCGGTGCTGCGCTCGGGCCGTAAGCTCACCATGGTGGGTCTGGACGTGACGCATCGCGTGGTGCTCACACGCCGCGACATTGCCGGCTGGACGGGCTCGGGCACCATGGCCGGTTGCGCGTTTGCGAGCATGGTGGAGCACTACATTGGTTCGTACGAGATGAACGCCCCCTACCTGGGTGGCTGCGCGCTGCACGATCCGCTTGCCGTCGCCGTGGCGATTGACCCCACGCTCGTGGGCGCGCTCGGCTGTAACTTGCGCATCGACCTGCTTGGCGAGTATCGCGGCCGCACCATCTGCGATGAGCGCCGTGTGGCCGATCCCGACAAGAGCGCACTCGTGGCGCTGACCGTCGACGCCCCGCGCTTTCTGTCCGAGTTCAAGGCGCGTATGGCCCGCGTCCTGGGCTAAATGTTTTTCACGCCCCGCCCCATGTAGTCAATTTGGGACGGGGCTTTTTTAGCTACCGAGTAAATATGCCCGTTGGGGGAATAGTCGCACCACTTTGCTTGACAACAGGCTAAACTAGCTATTAAACATTTACTATTCTGTTTAGATTGAATTTGCGGTCGTTTAGTTGTCGAGTCACGGGGCGGTCAGGCCACGATGCTCGACCGCGACCGTTACTAGGGGGAACAATGGCTAAAGCAAGTGTTCGCGAGATCAGCCGCATCACCGGTTTTTCGCCTGCGACCGTGTCCAACGCGCTCAACCGCAAGCGCAGCGTGAGCGAGGAGACCGCCAAGGTCATCCTGGAGTGCGCACAGTCGCTGGGCTATCAGCAGTCGACGCAGCTCGAGAGCATTCAGTTCGTGCTTGCGCGCAAGACGGGCGCCATTCTGGACGAGAGCACCTTCCATCCTGCGGTCATTGAGGGCGTGGAGCGCCAGGCGCGCCGTCACGGTATGAGCACGAGCTTTGTCTCGCTCGACTTTAGCGACCTGGACGCCGTTCGCCCGCAGGTCGAGGGCCTGATCGCCGATCCATCCGCCGCTATCGTGCTGATGGGTACCGAACTGGGTGAGGAAGACTATGCCTTGTTCGCCAACGCTGCCGCCCACTTGATCGTGCTCGATGGCTGGAGCGATCGTCAGTACTTCGATGCCGTAGTCATTGCCAACACCGACTCGGTGCTGCGCGCCGTGGACTACCTTATCGAGAAGGGTCACAAGCAAATCGGCTATCTGGCAGGCGACCTTCGCATCCGCAACTTTAAGGATCGCGAGCGCGGCTATCGCCAAGCGCTTGAGGATGCGGACCTTGAGGCCAACCCGACATGGCGCGTCACACTGGGCACCACGCTCGAAGGTGCTTATCGCGACATGGGCGCATGGCTCGACCTGTCTCTTATACACATCTCCGAGCCCACGAGACGTAGAGGAATCTCGT
>URWM01000104.1 GCA_900551655.1 uncultured Collinsella sp. | reverse complement strand
GATCTACACCTAAGCCTTCGTCGGCAGCGTCAGATGTGTATAAGAGACAGAGGCGGCTGAGGCATACGACGTGCTGAGTAATCCTGACAAGCGTGCCCGTTACGACCAGTACGGTCCGAGCATGGGTCCGCAAGGCTTCGGCGGAGGCGGAGGCTTCAGTGGAGGCGGAATGTCGATGGACGACATTTTCTCACAGTTCGGCGACATCTTTGGTGGACATTTTGGCGGTTTTGGTGGCTTCGGTGGTTTCGGCGGTTCTCGTGGAGGACGCCGTGTGAACCGTGGATCGGACTTGCGTGTGAAGGTGAAGCTGAACCTGAAAGAGATCGCTAACGGCGTGGAAAAGAAGATCAAGGTGAAGAAGTATGTGCCTTGTTCGCATTGTCACGGTAGCGGGGCGGAAGGCTCGGAGGGTGTGAAGACGTGTGATACGTGTAAAGGTAGCGGTGTCGTTACCCGTATCGCCAACACGATCCTAGGGCAGATGCAGACGCAGACGACTTGCCCTACTTGTGGTGGCGAGGGCAAGATCGTTGTCAACGGTGTGACCTTTTTTGATTCGTCGGCGGGCATCAACCTGTCGCCCCAGGAGCGCAAATGTGCCCTGCTGTTCCAAAACTATCAGCTGTTTCCTAACATGACGGTGGCCGATAACGTATGTGCCGGTGTAAAGGACGCGGGCGACGCCGCGGCGCGCAAAAGGCTGGCCGAGCGCTATCTGGGCATTTTCGGTCTGGCCGATTTTGCCGACCGCTATCCCGCGCGGCTCTCGGGCGGCCAGCAACAACGCGTGGCGCTTGCCCGCATGGTGGCGGCGCATCCGGGCATCTTTATGTTCGACGAGCCCATGAGCGCGCTCGATTCCTATCTTAAGAGCGCGCTCGAGCAGAATATGCTCGACCTGTTCGATGTGTGCAGCCGCACTGTGCTGTACGTGAGCCACGATATTGACGAGGCATGCCGCCTGTGCGAGCGCATCTGTGTGATGCACGATGGGCATGTTGAGGAGGTCGGCTCCGTCGAGGATGTGGTCCGCCGTCCGCAGACGCTGGCGGCGCTGCGCTTGACGGGCTGCAAGAACACAAGCCGGGCGCGCAAGATCGGCGACGAAGAAGTTGAGGCCCTCGACTGGGGCATGACCTTTAACGTGGGTCGCGAGGTTCCCGATAATGTGGCGTACCTCGGTATTCGTGCGAGCTACTTCCATGTGGACAACCGTGCCGAGCGGGGTCGCAACAGCTATGACCTGCATGTGGCCCGCGTGAGCGATTCGCGCTTTGAGCGCCTGGTGCTGCTGGACGTGCCGCGTGCTGATGCGCCCACGCGTCTGCAGTGGAAGGTCAACAAGGTGTGCGTGCCTGTTGACGAGCTGCCGCAAGCAGGCGAGAACCTGCGCATGCACTTCGATGCGAGTAGGATCCATTTGGTTTGTCGATAGCGTCGGGTAATGCCGTCGGGGGATATAAGGCTCGGCGGCTTTGTTTTTGCCGTTCGCCGAATGAGGAATGACAAACTCTTATCAAGCAAGATAATAATTTATTAAACGGCGGCACACGACGCTGTCGTACGAATGTCAACGGTGTTCGCATGGTCGATGACCGTTGATATAGTTGACCTCAACTTGTAAGGGAGGGTGCGCACATGCCGCAGACGACATACATTCGCCGCGTTGCCGCGCGCGCCCTGTACATGGCTCGGAGCCGCATATGAGCAGGTATGTTCACGGCTCCGGGAGAGACGACGCACAACTAAATAATCGACCGCAAAGCAGGTTCCCTAAAATTCCGGGTTTAAGCACGGCTGGGTTTTCGCCACCCACCGTGCAGCTCGTGTCGCGTGTGGCGACTATGGCCTTGCAAGCCGCGGGCGCCCCGTACTATCTGACCGGCGGCTTGTGCGAGAACGTCTATGTTGTGGAGCGCCTGGGCGCACTGTTGGGTTCGCCGGTAGAGACCTCGCCCCAGGCGCGCTTTGCCGGCGCCATCGGTGCGGCCATTCGCGCACAGGCGCTCGCGTAGGGGGGCGGTGCGATAAATCGCCCGCTCTCGGCGCCGCCATGCGTATACTGGGAGGAACTGATTGACCTATGAGAGGAGGAATCGATGGCTGACGAGCTCGTGAAGCTCACGCAGATGACCGCCGCGAGCGGTTGAGCCGCTAAGTTGGCTCCCGGAGCCCTCGCCCAGGTCCTGGGCGATTTGCCCAATGTGCATAATGACAACTTGCTCGTGGGGTTTGATACCTCCGACGATGCGAGCGTCTTCCGCGTAGGGGAGAACTGGGGCTCGTGCAGTCCATCGACTTCTTCCCACCGATGGTCGACGACCCGTTCCTGTTCGGCCAGATTGCCGCGGCCAACTCGCTGTCGGACATCTACGCCATGGGCGGGCGGCCGAGCCATGCCATGAACCTGCTCTGCATACCCAGCTGCCTGGGTGTTGAGGCTGCTGGCCAGATTCTGGCGGGTGGCGCCGACAAGTGCGTTGAGGCGGGCTGCTCCATCGCGGGTGGCCACACCATCAACGACGACGAGCCCAAGTACGGCCTGTCCGTGAGCGGCTTTGTCACGCTCGACCGCATGCTCGCCAACAGCGGCGCGCGCGTGGGCGATGTCCTGCTGCTGACCAAGGCGATCGGCTCGGGCATCATCACCACGGCCATTAAGGGCGAGCTCATCGAGCAGGACGAGGCTGCAGCCATGTTTGACTCGATGCGCACACTCAACGAGGCTCCGATTCGTCTGGCCGAGGGGCTCGAACTTCACGGCTGCACCGACATTACGGGCTTTGGCCTTATCGGGCATGCGTGCGAGATGGCCGAGGGCTCGGGCGTGCAGATTGAACTTGCGTCGGGGGCGGTGCCGCTCTTTGACCGGGTGCTCGATATGGCGCGTCTGGGCATTATTCCTGCCGGTGCCTACCGCAACCAGGATTTCTTTGGCCCGCGCGTGGCGGCCGACGATGACCTGGGGCCGGGCATGTTGGATGCGCTGTACGATCCGCAGACCTCGGGCGGTTTGCTCATCGCGGCGCCTGCTGCCGATGTGGATGGGCTTGCGCGTCGCCTGCATGCCGAGGGGCGCATCGCGGCCGTTGTCGGGCGCGTGTGCGAGGCGGAGCCGGGCGGTCCTGCTGTTCGCGTTGTGCATTAAAGAAAACCGTTTATGCGACCGCCTACTGTTCTGGGCGGTCCCTTTTGAAAGGATGTAGCTATGTCTACCAAGATTGAAGTCAATGCCATGGGCGATGCCTGCCCGCTGCCCGTCGTCAAGACGCTTAAGGCGCTCAAACAGCTTGATGGCGAGGGTGCCGTGGTGACCTCGGTCGATAACGAGACCGCCGTCAAGAACATCTCCAAGATGGCGCAGGAGAAGGGCTGCACGGCCTCGGTCGAGAAGATCTCGGACGCCGAGTGGCACGTGACCGTGGCGACTTCTGGCGCCGTTGCTGTGGCCGATCCCGAGCAGGACGGTGCCGCTTTCTGCGACGCCAGCGCCGGCAAGGGCAAGCTCGTCATTTCCGTCTACACCGACTGCATGGGCCGCGGCGACGACGAGCTGGGCCACAAGCTCATGAAGGCGTTCATCTTTGCCGTGACGCAGCAGGAAGAGCTGCCCGCGACCATGCTGTTCTACAACGGCGGTGCCAAGCTCACCGTCGAGGGCTCTCCGGTGCTCGACGACCTCAAGGGCCTGGCCGAGCAGGGCGTCGAGATCCTTACCTGCGGTACCTGCCTCGACCACTATGGCATTAAAGACCAGCTTGCGGTGGGCGAGGTCACCAACATGTACGTGATCGTGGAGAAGATGGAGCAGGCCGTGCGCGTCGTGCGCCCGTAGCGTATTGGTTGGAGTTGCCATGAGGGAGAAGCGCCCGGCGCTTGTCATCACGTTTCCCACCACGGCGGCCGCCATGGGCTGCGAGTCCCTGTGCATCGAGCGCGGCCTTCCCGGGCGAACGATTCCCGTGCCCGGGGAGGTCGCTGCCGGCTGCGGTCTGGCGTGGAAGGCGTCGCCTGCCGATGAGGAGCTGCTGCGCGGCGAGCTTGCCGCGGCGGGCGTTCCTACCGAGGGCTATACCGTGATTGATATGTGGGAGGTCGTGCGATGATCTACCTGGATAACGCGGCGACGACCATGCACAAGCCGCAGACGGTCATCGATGCCGTGACGCAGGCGATGTGCTCGCTCGGCAATGCCGGACGCGGTGCCACGTCGGGTGCGCTCGATGCCGCGCGTACCATTCACGGCTGCCGCGCCAAGCTTGCGCGCTTGCTGGGCTGCCCGCGGGCTGATCATGTGTGCTTTACGCCCAACTCCACCGCGGCGCTCAACACCGCCATCAACGGGGTGGTGCACCCCGGCGACCGCGTGGTCACAACGGTGCTCGAGCACAACTCCGTGCTGCGTCCGCTCAACCGCCTGGCCGCGGAGCAGGGTGTGACCGTTGAGCATGCGGGCTGCGACGCGAACGGCGCGCTCGACTACGACGAGCTCGAGCAGTTGGTCACGCCCGGTACGCGTGCCGTGGTGGTGACGCACGCCTCAAATGTGACCGGCAACGCGGTCGACATTGCACGCGTAGCGGCCATGGCCCATGCGGTCGGCGCGCTCATGATTGTCGATGCCTCGCAGTCTGCCGGCACGGCGCATATCGATATGCACGCCATGGGGCTTGATGTTGTGTGCTTTACCGGCCACAAAGGGCTCATGGGACCTCAAGGAACCGGCGGCCTGGCCGTGGCGGAGGGCATTGACGTGGCTCCGTGGGCCATGGGCGGCACCGGCGTGCACAGCTTCGATGCACTGCAGCCGCTTGAGTGGCCCACGCTCCTTGAGGCGGGCACGCTCAACGGTCACGGTATCGCCGGCCTTTCTGCCGGCCTCGACTTTATCGAGGCCCAGGGCGGGGTCGAGGCGATTGCGGCGCATGAGCGCTCGCTTGCAGAGCGCTTCCTCGCTGGTGTTCGCGAAATCCCCGGCATTGCGCTCTACGGTGCGTTTGACCAGCCCGTGCGCTCGGCGATCGTCTCACTCAACGTGGGTGATATCGACTCGGCCGAGATCTCGGACGCGCTCATGCAGGGGTGGGGGATTGCGACCCGTCCCGGTGCCCATTGTGCCCCGCTCATGCACCGCGCGTTAGGTACCGAGCGCCAAGGTGTCGTTCGCTTCTCGTTTGGGTATTTCAACACGACCGAAGAAGTCGAGACGGCTATCGATGCTCTGTGCGATTTAGCCTGCTAAAGCTGCTAGAGCGTATATACTTGCGGGACGGGTCTTTTGCCCGTCCCGTTTTGTTTCGACCCGAAAGGTGGTTCTATGGCCTCATCCGCGCCGCGCGCTCTGCGCTCCGACCATGTCGTCACCGTCGGCATCGCCCTGTTCTCGATGCTCTTTGGCACCGGCAACCTCATTATTCCGCCGCTGCTGGCGCTGCAGGCAGGTTCTGCCACGCCGGTCGCCATGCTCGGCTTTCTGATTGCCGCCATCGGCCTGCCCGTCATGGGCTTTATCGCCGTGGCACTTGCCGGAACGGCGCGCGAGCTTGCCGGCCGCGTGCACCCCAAGTTCGGCGAGTTCTTTGTCGCGGCGGTGTATCTGGCCATCGGTCCGTGCCTGGCTATTCCGCGCACGAGCTCCACGGCCTTCGAGATGCTGGTGCCACTGCTGCCCGAGGGCGTTTCGCTCGGCACGGCACGTCTGGTGTTTGCCGTTGGCTTCTTTGTCGTCGCGTTTGCGCTCACGCTGCGCCCGGGTGTCATCACACGCGTACTCGGCCGCATTACGGGCCCCGCGCTCATTGCGCTCATCGTGCTCGTTGTCGGCGCCGCCGCGATCTCGCCGCTGGGACCGGCTGCTGTCCCGCAGGCTCCCTATGATGCCGGCGCTGCGGTCCAAGGCTTCTTGACCGGTTACCAGACCATGGACTTGCTTGCGTCGCTCGCCTTCGGCATCATTATCGCCGAGACTATTCACGAGCTGGGCGTGACCGACGACAAGCGCGTCGCTTTTGAAATTTCACGCTCCGGTGTGATCGCCGGCGTGCTCATGGCCATCATCTACTGCGGCTTGGGCCTTGCGGGTATGCAGCTCGGCACCGTGATGCCCCTGTCTCT
>URWM01000103.1 GCA_900551655.1 uncultured Collinsella sp. | reverse complement strand
CGAGATTCCTCTACGTCTCGTGGGCTCGGAGATGTGTATAAGAGACAGTCCTTAATGCGTAGATCGTCGATCGTGCGCGTCTTGTATGCAGCGCCATTACGGCGTGCGGCATCAACGGGTGCCGCCAGCGCGGCACCGTCCAGATCATGAGTGATAAGCGGAGTAAACATCGGGGGCTCCTAATGGCTGGAATAGCAGGTGGTGTGGGCGGCGCGGAAGCGGCAGTGCTCGCGCATGCGGCAGATATTGCAGGTGGGGCGGCTCTGGGCGTCGTGGACTTCGCCGTCGAACAGACCAATCACCGCGGTCACGCTCTTGGTGGGCATGAGCAGGCTGGTGGGGGTGACGGTAAGTCCAATGAGGCGCGTGGCGTTAAGCGCATCCACGATCGAGCGCTGGGCAGAGAGCGGGCAGTCGCCATAGCCGGGACTGAAGCGCCAGTTGCCGGCGAGCCCGTGTGCGGCGGCTGCAGCCTTGACTTGCTGGTCCATCTGCTCGACGGCGGCCTCCACGTAGGCGGAGCATGCGGCGTCGAGCACGGCTCCCTCTAGGGGCTGCTGAGCTCCCGTGGTGCGCAGACGGCGTTCGGCGTCCATGCCGAGGGTGCATGCCATGAGTGCGGCAAAGCGGGCGTCTTTGAGGTGGCGATAGATATCGCGACCGCGCAGTTCAACGTTGGTGCCGACTAAGCGAATGCAGGGCTCGCCCTGTTCATCGACGCCCGTGGCATCGATGGCAAATATGCGGCGCACGCCACGGGGCTCAATGTCCAGCTCCAGACGCTCAACGACAAGCTCAATACGCTGCGCTAGCTCGGGCTCAATCTGCTGGCCGCCGTAGCCCAGATACCGCAGCATCTCGGCACGGTCGACACGAGGATGGTGGGCAGCGTCGATACGGTAAAGCGCCGGCGACGCAAGGTCGGCCGGCACTTCAACAACGGTTGTATCGATGTGCGGTTTTTCCATTACCCCAGACGCTCCATAATGGTCGCGGCGATTGCAGGACGGTTCATAGTGTACAGGTGCAGACCGTCGGCACCGTGCTCCTTAAGGTCGCAAAGCTGGCGGGCGGCATAATCTACACCGGCTGCCTGCAGGCTCTCGGGGTCGTTCTCGTATTTGGCGAGGATCTTGATGACGGGGGAGGGCAGCGACGCGCCGCACATAAAGACCATGCGGCTGATCTGCGACTTGCCCATAAACGGCATGATGCCCGCGGTAATAGGCACGGTGATGCCGGCCTTGTCGGCAAGCTCGCGGAAGCGATAGAAGCACTCGTTATCAAAGAAGAGCTGCGTCACAAAGAAGCTCGCGCCGGCGTCTTGCTTTTGCTTGAGGTGCTCGACCGAGAGGTTGAGATCCTCGCAGGCAATGTGGCCCTCGGGGTAGGCTGCGGCGCCCACGCAAAAGCCGGCGTCGACGAGCTCGGGGATGAGGTCACGGGCGTAGGCGTAGTCGGAGGCGGGCTTGTCGTCCTCGGTCGCGCCAGCGGGCAGGTCGCCGCGCAGGGCCAGGATGTTTTCAACGCCGGCCGAGCGATACTCGTCAATCTTGGCGGCGATATCGGCATGTGTGCGGCCAACGCAGGTGAGGTGCGCTACCGAGGGCGTATCAAATTCGCTCGTAATCATATGTGCGATGGGGGCGGTGGTGGCGCCGTTGCCCGAGCCGCCGGCAGAGCAGGTGACCGAGACAAAGCTCGGCGAAAGCTTGCACAGATTGCCTGCCACCTCGCGAGCCATGTCGAGGGTAAGCTCGCCCTTGGGCGGGAACATCTCAAACGAAACGGGTGCGGTGCCCTGGGATGCTGCCTGCTTAAAAACCTCGTCGACGCGCATATCGTGCTCCTTTAGATATTTAGTGCGATGTGTTGTAAGGATTCTACAGCACCGCTGTGCCACGGTGGAGTTTTACTCGCGATTTAGGGATACCAATCAAAGATGCCTTGCTATCGGCATTGCCTATAGCAGAGCGGTCAATGTAGGAAAGGGCTATATTGAATGGTATCTGATGCGAAATACCAGTTAATAGAGCCCCATCCCAAATTGACTACCCTTAAACTATGGGGAGAGGTCTGCAATTTATACAGTTGATTGGCTGTTGAGGGTGGCAACGCCGCCGCGATGCGTTAACCTCATTGATTGGTTTCGCGACAGCAACATAACGGTAATGTTGCGGAAACACGACGAGCCTAATCTATGACTCGTTCGTTAGTAATCAACACCGCATCTCACGCGGTGCCGATACGAAGGGAGTTCCGTATGGCCGATCTTACTGACCGCTTCGGGACCATGGTGTTCTCTGAGGAAGTCATGAAGGACTACCTCCCCAAGGACATTTGGAAGCGCCTTGCTGCAACCCTCGAGGGCGGTGAGCCGCTCGACCTGGATGTGGCCAACGCCGTTGCCCACGCCATGAAGGTCTGGGCCATCTCCAAGGGCGCGACGCACTACGCGCACTGGTTCCAGCCGCTTTCGGGCATTACTTCCGAGAAGCACGACAGCTTCTTGGAGCCCAACCACGACGGCACCGCCATTACCAAGTTTACGGGCAAGAACCTCATCCAGGGCGAGCCCGATGCCTCCAGCTTCCCCAACGGCGGTCTGCGTGCCACCTTCGAGGCCCGTGGCTACACCGCTTGGGATCCCACTAGCCCCGCTTTTATCAAGGACGATGTCCTGTGCATCCCCACGGCTTTCTGCTCCTACACGGGCGAGGCCCTGGACAAGAAGACCCCGCTGCTGCGCTCCATGACCGCGCTCTCGCGTGAGTCCAAGCGCGTTTTGGCGCTGTTTGGTAAGACCCCCAAGAAGGTCGTTCCTTCCGTGGGCGACGAGCAGGAGTACTTCCTGATCAAGAAGGACGCTTACCGCAAGCGCAAGGACCTGGTCATCACCGGCCGCACCCTCTTTGGTGCTGCTCCATGCAAGGGCCAGGAGCTCGAGGAGCACTACTTTGGCGCTATCCGCCCCACCGTCTCGGCCTATATGAAGGACCTGGACGATGAACTGTGGGCGCTTGGCATTCCCGCCAAGACCAAGCACAACGAGGTTGCTCCCTGCCAGCATGAGCTCGCCCCTGTCTATGGCGAGGTCAACGAGGCCATCGACCAGAATCTGGTCATGATGGAGAAGATGAAGCTCATCGCCTCCCGCCACGACTTGGTCTGCCTGCTGCACGAGAAGCCCTTCGAGGGCATCAACGGTTCGGGCAAGCACAACAACTGGTCGCTTGGCACCGAGTCCGAGAATCTGCTCGACCCGGGCGACACCCCGCTCGACAACCTGCAGTTCATTGTCTTCCTCACCGCGGTGATCGAGGCCGTCGATAACTATCAGGAGCTCCTGCGTGCCTCCGTTGCCTCGGCCGGCAACGATCATCGTCTGGGCGCCAATGAGGCTCCTCCGGCGATTATGTCCATCTTCCTGGGCGACCAGCTTACCGAGGTCGTCGAGAAGATCATCGATGGCAAGGCTTCCGTCCATGCCACGCGCGGCGTGCTCGACCTGGGCGCCGATACTCTGCCCAAACTGATGCAGGACAACACCGACCGCAACCGTACCTCCCCGTTCGCCTTCACCGGCAACAAGTTCGAGTTCCGTGCCTGCGGCTCCGAGCAGAACGTCTCCGACTCCAACCTGGTGCTCGATGCCGCCGTGGCCAAGTCGCTCAAGTCCTTCGCCGATGCGCTTGAGGGTACGCCCGAGGATAAGTTCCAGGACGCTGCGCTCGAATACTGCAAGAAGGTGCTGACCGATCACCAGCGCATCCTGTTCTCCGGTGACGGCTACTCCGATGAGTGGCCCGTCGAGGCCGAGAAGCGCGGCCTTGCCAACAACAAGACCACGGCCGACGCCCTGCCCGCCTTTGTTTCCGATAAGGCCATTGCGCTCTTTGAGGAGACGGGCGTCCTGACCAAGGCCGAGGCTCAGTGCCGCTACGACTGCAAGCTCGAGAAGTACAACAAGCTCATGAACATCGAGGCTACCACGATGGTTCGCGAGGCGCGTCGTACCTATCGCCCGGTCATTACCGCCTATGCCACCAAGGTCGCTAAGGGCCTTGAGACTATTCGTGCCGCCGGTGCTGAGGCCGCCATGCAGTGCGAGCAGAACACGCTCAACAAGCTCTGCAACGGCATCACCGCCATCAACGACTCCATCAAGGCGCTCGACGCCGTGCATCAGAAGGCCGAGGGCCTCGATGGTCAGGAGCAGGCCAACGTGTACGCGCACGAGGTCGTTCCCGCTATGGATACGCTGCGCGCCGCCGTGGATGCCATGGAGGAGATCGTGGCCGCCGACTACTGGCCGGTCCCGACCTACGACGACATCCTGTTCTACGTGTAGAGCGTAACTGACATATCGTCACGGTATTGAGCTGGGGTCCGCATCATGCGGGCCCCGGTTTTTGTTTGCGAAGGGCGCTTTGAAGCCCGTTTTGCCGCCGATATGCCTAGGTATAAAGGGTTGTGGGCAAAAAACGTCAAATATGAGTACTGTCACAAGTCCTGTAGCATTATTTATTTGCAAAATAGGAAGTGTTACGCAACATATGTCCAAGTACTTAGCCGATAAACGTCTGCAATTCTTCCGCCGTAGGACGCCTGACGTCTAAATCGTCTTCTGAAGGCATGAAATTGCTGTTACTAAAATGGTAACAGTACTCATATTTGCTATTTTTTGCCCACAGGCCTTGCGATGATGCCGGGATTCGCACCCTGTCGGGTTCGAATCCCGGCATATCGGTAACAAAAAGCCCGCTACCGAATTGAACTGCCTCCCATTTCTTGGACATGAGAAATGGGAGGCTTTTGGAGTGGGAAGGATAAACTGGACTTTCTTTTAAGGATCCTCAAGCGTATTGCCGCTCGTATTCCACTGGAGACATGTAGCCCAGGGTGGAACGCATGCGCACCCTATTGTAATAGAGCTCTATGTACTTGAAGATGTCCTGCTTGGCCTCGTCCCTCGTCCCATAGTCCCTCTCTTTCACCAATTCCCTTTTCAGCGTCTTGAAGAACGACTCGGCCACCGCGTTGTCCAGCGGCGTGCCGGGCCTTGATACCGACTGGACTATGCCATGCGAGTCCAGACACCGCTGGAAGGAACGGGAGGTGTACTGCGCGCCCCGATCGTCATGGAAGACGAGGCTGCCGTCATCTGGCGGACCCTCCCTGCCGACCGCCTGCTCCATCGCGTCGATCGCGACCTTCTCGGTGACGCGCTCGGACATTGACCAGCCCACGACCTTGCGGGAGAAGGCGTCTATCACGGCTGCGAGATAGAGCCACCCTTCTCTTGTGGGTATGTAGGTGATGTCGCCCACCCAAAGCCTGTTGCGCTCGCCCACGGTGAAAGCGCGCTCTACCAGGTTCAACCGAGGGTCTCCCGGCTCGACCTTCTTCTGGATGCGGTGTTTTCGGGTCGCGCCCTTTCCGGCAAGTCCGAGCTTCTGCATGATGCGGAGCACGCGCTTCTCGCTCACGACGATGCCGCTTTTTCGCAGTTCGCGGTTGATGCGCCGGTAGCCGTAACGGCCCTTGTGCCGCTCGAAGGCCTCGACGACGAAACCTTCGATCGCCTCCCGCTCTATCTGGGCGTCGGACTTCTTCCGGCCGAGATACTCGTAGAAACCGGATTTCGAGACTTTCATCAGCCCGCATGCCTTCTTGATGGGGCCGATCTCGCCCCTATGCTCTTTGAGGAACTCGAACCTCACGCATGGTCTTGACTCAAGAAGGCCCGGAAATTTTTTAGTATCTCGTTCTCGCGCTCGAGCTCCTCGACCTTCTTCTTGAGCTTCACGATCTCGTAATCCTTGTTGGTCTTCGGGGAGCCGTTTCCGGGGAACGCGCCGTCTCCCATCTCCTCGTATTCGCGGGCCCATCTTCTCAGCGTCGAATCCTTTATGCCGAGTTCCTCCGATAGGCCTTTGACCGTCATTTCCCCGGACAGGACCACCTTTGCCGCCGAGACCTTGAACTGCCTGTCGTATCGCTTTCTTCTTTGGGTCATCTTGAACACCTTTCGCTCTTAACTAGGTGTCCAATTCATCATACCCACTCCACTAGTCGCTATTTAGGGCTGTCTCTTATACACATCTCCGAGCCCACGAGACGTAGAGGAATCTCG
>URWM01000102.1 GCA_900551655.1 uncultured Collinsella sp. | reverse complement strand
GATCTACACCTAAGCCTTCGTCGGCAGCGTCAGATGTGTATAAGAGACAGGCGTGATCGGGCTTGCGGTCATCGGCGTGTTCGTGTTTACCAAGCGTCGGTAGGTGAGGGTTGTGTCCAATAAACCTCAGGACGCCGACTCCAAGCAACCCGACTCGTCGTTCATTCAGCTCGACGATGCAAAGCAAAAGGGCGCCGCTTCGGCGGCGTCCGCCCCTCGGCGCAAGGCGCTTGTTGGCGCCCTGACGGCCGTCTGTATTGCACTCATCATCGTCTCGTTGGGTTTTGTCCATCCCTCTACCAGCGGTGCATGGTCCATCGACTGGATTGCGCGGGCTGTGACAGGGGAGAGCGTCGTTGCCAAGGATGCTTCGCTTTCCGGCTCGACTACCGCTTCGGGCAAGGCTGCGCCCAAGGACTCCAAATCTTCGGACAATGCGAAGGACGGGTCGAAGGACTCAAAAAAGGATTCGAAGGAGAAGAAGTCCGAAGGCAAGGGCGGCAAGAAGTCCAGCAACACGTCTGCCGGACAGGGCTCCGAATCCGCTGGTGGATCGAGTTCTTCTGACGGCTCTTCTTCGGGCGGTGGCTCGGCGACCGGCGATGGGTCTGCATCCAACAGTGGCAGCGCCTCTGCGGGCAATCAGGGCGGCTCGCAGCAGCCTGGCTACGTCACGGTGACGGTTTCGGTCACATCGAGTGCCGTGGGCAACCCTGTATCTTCTAGTGGCACCTTTACCTTTAACGAGGGCGCTACCGTCTATGATGCCCTGTGTGCGCTGGGGCTTTCCGTCAATGCGCACGGCTCGTCGTACGGCACGTATGTCGCCGCTATCGGCGGCCTGGCCGAGAAGGAACACGGCGGCACGAGCGGCTGGATGTATTCCGTCAATGGTGTGACGCCCAACACGGCGTGCAGCAACTACGTCCTATCCAACGGCGATAGAGTCGTCTGGTATTACGTAACGGGCTAAATGCCTCGACATAACATGCCAAACGGGCGGTTCGGACAAACATCCGGGCCGCCCGTTTTTCATGCGAATGGGACGCCGTTTCCCAATCGAGGCTCAACCGGAAATTCCATCCCGCTCTGAAGGCGAATTCCGGGATACAGTTTCCCGATGGAGCGGGTTTCGGAAAGCGTGTCCCACTCTGAGGGCTCATTTCGGGATGGACTTTCCGCATGGGGGCTCATCTGGAAACTGCGTCCCGTTCCGACGCTGTAGCCCACCTCGTACGCCTTCCTCGGCAGACTCTGCAAACAAAAAACCGGTTGGAACGTGAATTTCAACCGGCTGCGAAGCGAGATTATGTCGGGCCGTCTACGACTGCGCGCCCTCGAGGAAAAGGCGACGGCTAAAGTAGTTGTACCAGGTGACCAGGAACGTGGCGATGGCCTTCATGGCCTGGTAGCCGATGCTCAAAAACGTGACGCCCACAAACATGTACAGGTCGTTGAGGCCCAGGCCGATCACCGACAGGATAGTGAAGATCGTGAACTCGCGCTTGCGGCTCATGCCCTCGCGATGGTCGAACACGTACTTCATGCTGAGCCAGTAGTTGACCACGACAGACGTGATAAACGAGATCGTGGTGCTCATCAGAAAGTCGAGATGGAACAGCTCGACGAGCGCAATGAGCATGCCCCAGTCGATGCCAAAGGAGATAAGACCCACGACAGCGAACTTGAGGAATTGCTTAGTATGAGGTTGTGCCAGTGCCTTGCGCACGTAATCACATCCAATGCGTTGACGAATCGAGCAGAGGATACTTTAGAGCTTTTGCAAGGGAAACGTAAGGGCTTTGCTAAGAACTATACGAACTCGCCAAATATGCAAGAGACAATCTGCAAACGTTGCAAATCATTCCGTAAACGAGCAAGGCCCACGAATAACGCAGCGCTCGACGCACGTCGTCCGTGGGCCCCGTAGTGCAACGAGAAGGCCGAGCTACTTGGTCTCCTCGCCCTCCAGGAAGATCTTTCGGGTCACAAAGTTGTAGACCATGACAAGCGCGGTGGCGCAGATCTTGGCGATATTGGCCTCGAGTCCCAGGCCGGCGTTGAGTGTCAACACGATACCGTCGTTGAGTGCCAGGCCGATCACGGACAGCACGACAAAGATAATGAACTCGCGGCGGCGGCTTATGCCTTCCTTGTGCGCAAACACGTATTTCATGCTTGCGAGGTAGTTAAAGATGAGTGAGATGATAAAGCCGCTGGTGTTGGCGATTAGGATGTTAAGGCCCAGACCGTAGTGGAGCAGATTCATAATGCCAAAGTCGATAACCGTGGCAATGACACCGACGACGCCAAATTTCATGATCTGCGCAAGGAGCTTTTGCATGGTACCTGCCTTAGGGTGGCGCCGGGACGCCGTGGGGATGACAAACTCAGCAAGTTTAGCCAATCCCCGCGGGTGGGGCTAGACGCGCTCCTCGATAGCACCGTTTCTATATGCATCGAGCAGTTGGCGTAGGTCCTGGATCTGGCTGCGGATCTTGGCACCGGTATCGGTGTCGCTCACCATGCGGCGACGGTCGGCCTGGTCAAACCGGTTGGTCTCGCTCTCGATGTCTACATTGCGGGTAAGTGCCTCGGCAACCGTGGTAAAGGCCCGGTGCGACTTAAGGCGACAGCCGCGTGAGCTCGAGATAAGCGTGTAGCCGGCGATGCCCGTCTTGGGATGGTAGGCGCGGCAGAAGCCACCATCGATGACCAGAAGCTTGCCGTTGGCGCGGATGGGCTGCTCGCCCTTGGTGGTTTTAACGGGTGTGTGGCCGTTGATGATGTGGCCGGTCGGCGAACATGCCATGGGGGCAACGCCGAACTCGCGCATGATGTCGTCGCAGACCGAGGGCGACTTGGTAAGCGTAAAGTATGGGTCCATCGGCTCGGCCCAGGTGCTCTTATCGGCGATATAGGCGCGCTCAAAGGTGCGCACCAGGCGTCCGCTGGCGGGTGAGTTAAAGCCAATCCACAGGTACCACATCCAGTCGAGGGCATCGCGGTCGCCGACGCGCCAGGCGCGGCGGGCGATGCGGTCGCAAAAATCGAGATAATCGCGGCCGGCGTGCCAGGTGCCCAGGCAGTTCATGCTGCTAAAGGTACCGTCCTCGTTGAGCGGCACGCAGCCGTGGAACAGCAGATTGCCGTTGGCGACCTTGTACATTGAACCGTGGGTGTAGAGGAAATCGATATGGCGATGCAGGTGATCGGCGGTGACAAACTCGGACACGAGCTTGTCGATGATGTGTTGCTCCTGGGGCGTGAGCGTGTAGGGGTCCGTCGGGTCGACGGTGGGGAAGTCGTTGGTCGTGAGCGGCCACACGCTGCCGTCGGCGAGCGTGACCGTGCCGGTGTCGTGATCGATCTTGTCGAGTAACAGGCGGTCGGTCATGTCGAACTCGGGATGGCGCTGGATAATCTGGCCCTCGAGCTTAAAGAGTAGGACGTTGATGGCCTTGATCAGCGGGGTGATGGACTCACCGGCGGTGTAGGTGGCATCGGCAAAGGCGACAAGCTCACGCAGCGAGATGCCGTAGTCGTTCTCGAGGATCTCGTAATTGTCGTAGCGCAGGTTGTTGCGCAGTACCGTGGCGATGCAGGCGGGCTCGCCGGCGGCGGCGCCCATCCACAGCAGGTCGTGGTTGCCCCACTGGATGTCGAGTGAATGGTAGGTGAGCAGACGGTCCATAATCTTGGCCGCACCGCCGCCGCGGTCGAAGATGTCGCCCACCAAGTGCAGGTGGTCGACGGCGAGGCGCTTGATGAGCGAGGCGAGCGACTCGATAAAGTCGTCGGCGCTGGCGGTCTCCAAGATGGATTCGATAATGCGCTCGTGATAACGCACGCGATAGTTGTTCTCGTCTGGATGCGTGTGCAGCAACTCGTCGATGATGTAGGCGTAATCGCGCGGGATGGCCTTACGCACCTTGGAGCGCGTATAGCGGCTC
The DNA here is from genome assembly GCA_900551655.1 of uncultured Collinsella sp. Taxonomy (GTDB): domain Bacteria; phylum Actinomycetota; class Coriobacteriia; order Coriobacteriales; family Coriobacteriaceae; genus Collinsella. Next base: position 2,210 of record URWM01000102.1, on the reverse strand, counting down.
GAAAGCGAGCGGGCAACCACAATGAGTTGGTCGAGCATGGTCTTGTACCAGGTGGGGGAGTCCTCGTGCTGGCTGCGGACCAGCTCGATCTTCTCGCGCGGATAGTAGATAAGCGTGCACAGCTCGCCCTTTTCGTCAAAGGTGAGCGTGTCGCCAAAAATCTCGTCGACATGCTCGCGCACGACGCCCGAGCAGTTGTTGAGGATGTGCATAAAGGCTTCGTACTCGCCGTGCACGTCGCTCATAAAATGCTCGGTGCCTTTGGGCAGGTTGAGAATGGCCGAGAGATTGATAATTTCGGTAAACGCGGATTGCTCGGTGGGAAATTGTCTCGACAGCAGACGCAGATACTTAAAGTCTTGCGGATTGCGATCGAATGCGACCATGAAGCACCTTCCGATATGGTTGGTAAAACTGATAAAACAGCGTCAAGCGTTTACCAGTATGCGCCGGCTTTGTTTCGATTTTGCGCCGGCGGCTGAATTGTCAGCTGAACGGTTTGCTAAATCGATTTAGTTGAGGTTGATGTGTCGGTTAAGTGGAGACGAAGGGCGTGATTTTGCCCATGCTGGCCCATGGCGGGGATGGGGATGTTCATGATAAAGATATTCAATACAAATGGTTCGTATTGGTAAATAGTAGACATTTGTATCGTATTTAGGCTTGCTGTGCGATAATTTGCACAGCAATACTTAAGGAGCCTCATATGAGTGATTTTGTCCTGACCTGTGAATCCGCCGCCGACCGAACTCGTGAGTTCTTTGCGTCGCGCAATATCCCTGTCGTGTGTTTTCATTACGAGATCGACGATGTTGTCTATACGGACGATCTGTATCAGTCGATTTCGCCGGACGAGTTTTTTGCCCAGATTGCCGCGGGCGCCATGCCCAAGACGTCTCAGGTGAGCGTGGGTGAGTACGAGGAGTTTTGGGAGCCGTTTGTTGCCGAGGGTAAAGATGTGCTGCACCTGACGTTGTCGTCGGGTATTTCGGGTACGTATGGATCGGCCTGCGTTGCGGCGCAGATGCTCGCGGATCGCTATCCCCAGGGCGGCAAGGTGCGCGTCATCGATTCGCTGGGGGCGTCTTCGGGCTTTGGCCTATTGCTGGAATATGCCGCCGACGTGCGCGATAGCGGCGCTTCGCTCGACGAGACGGCTGCTTGGATTGAGGAGCATAAACTCAACCTGCACCACTGGTTCTTCTCGACCGATCTGTCGAGCTACCTGCGCGGCGGTCGCATTTCGGCCGCGAGCGCGATTATCGGCACAGCGCTTAAGATTTGCCCACTTATGACGGTCGATTGCGAAGGTGGGCTGTCGCCACGTGAGAAGATTCGCACCAAGAAGCGCGCGATTTCCGAGATGGCTAAGACCATGATGGCACACGTGCAGGACGGTGCGGATTATTCGGGTAAGTGCATCTTGTCCCATTCGGCGTGCCGTGAGGATGCCGAGGCCGTTGCGGCGCTGATCGAGGAACAAGTTCCGCAGCTCAAAGGCAAGATTGAGATCAACAATATCGGTGCTCTGATCGGTTCGCACACCGGACCTGGCACGGTGGCGCTCTTCTTTATGGGCGACAAGCGCGTGGATTAACTTGGCTCATCACGTCGCTGCATGATTGCTCAAACGAAAACGGCCCGCCTCACGTTTGTGGGGCGGGCCTTGCTGCTGCGGTTAGCGTTTCTTGCCGCGGAAGAAGAAGCCATGCAGTGACGGCTTGAGTCCACGGTTGGCTCGACGCTCCTCGATATGATCGTGGATCGAAGCGACGCGCTCGATAACCTCGTCGGGGATCGGCACATCGGGATTCATGTTCTCGACCTGGCTGACCTCGGCGGCGGCGACCTGGTCGATAATGGGCACATCGTCGCGCGAGATGACGGGCGTGGCGTCTTCTTTCATCTTGCGGTAGCGCTGCATCATGTCGGTCTGCAGCTGCTGGGCCGAAGGCGGTGTCCAGATGATGGCGTTGGCGCCGGCGGCGATGGTCTCGCGGATGCTCTCGGGTGTTTTGCCGCCCGGTGCGATGAGCGGCAGGTTGGGATAGTGCTCACGCAGTTCACGCAGGACCTGCGGCGTGTTCTTGCCAGCCGCGATGTTGAGGATCTTGGCTCCGGCGCGCACTTTGGCATGCGCATCATCGTCGCAACGTACGACCGTGGCGATGACGGGGATGTCGGCGATGTTGGTGATGTGCTCGACCATC
>URWM01000101.1 GCA_900551655.1 uncultured Collinsella sp. | reverse complement strand
CCTCTACGTCTCGTGGGCTCGGAGATGTGTATAAGAGACAGCTAAAGAACGGCACGCCCGCCTCGCCGGCAACGGCCTTGGCAAGCAGGGTCTTACCGGTACCCGGAGGGCCGACAAGAAGAGCACCGCGCGGCAGCTTGGCGCCGATTTCCTCGTAGCGCTGCGGCTTCTCCAGAAAGTCGACGACCTCCTTGAGGGACTCCTTGGCCTCTTCCTGGCCGGCGACATCCTTAAAGGTCACGCCCACGTCCTTGGAGGCGATCACGCGCGCGCCGGACTTACCCAGTCCGCCGCCGCCAAAACCACCGCCGCCAAAGTTCATCGACGGACCGTCATCGCCCATGGCCTTCTTCATGCGGCGGTTGAGCCACCAGCCGATCAGGAAGAAGATGGCTATGGGAAGAATGAGGGTGAGCAGGTAGTAGGTCATCAGACCCGAGTTCTTATCGGGAACGACCGACTCAAGCGAGGCGCCAGATTCAAGCACGCGATCGGTAAAGCCCGCGTCATTCGGCACACCGGTCGTCTTGTAGGCGATGTTCTCGTCCTCGCCCTTCTTGGTGTAATAAATCGTGTAATCGTCCGTGTTGTACTCGACCTTGTCGACACTCTTCTTATCGAGCGCTTTGACAAACGTCGAATAATCGGTCTTCGTAATCTGCTGCGTGTGACCGATGTTGGGGAACAGAACGGTCGAGAGCACGAGGTAGACGACGAAGGCGATGAGCACGTAGAGGATCATATTCCGTCTACGTTTGTTGTCATCCATCTCCATCTGCTTGAACTCCATCTACTGGGGTTGATAATGATTTCTAGAATACCCAACCCGGACGGCGATAAACCGACGCCGGGCACGAAAGGACAGAGATGGCATCACTGGAAGTCGGCAAGGTTCAAATCTATACGGGCGACGGCAAGGGCAAGACAACGGCCGCGCTGGGACTCGCGCTGCGCGCCACGGGCTATGGACTTAACGTACTCATGCTTCAGTTTGCCAAGAAGCTGCACTGCGCCGAACATGACGCAGCACCTCGATTGGGGCTACGCATCGTACAAGCCGATCGCGACACGCCCGAAGCCTGTGCCGCACAGATCATGGAGCTGGCGCGCCAGCAGATTAGCCAGGTCGACGTGCTGATCTTGGATGAGCTGGGAGAAGCCATGCGACGAGGCTTTGTGACGCGCGAAGATGTCGAAGCGTTGATCGCGATGAAACCGACCACCACGGAGCTCGTGCTCACCGGCCGCGGCCTGCTGCCACTGGCCGATCTTGCCGACCTGGTCACCGAAATGCGCCCCATCAAACACTACTTCGACGAAGGCCTCCTAGCCCGCCAAGGCATCGAATACTAGCCATTGCGGACGTCCCCAATGGCTAGACAGTGGCGCGGCCGAGCCAGTTGCCGCTGTGATGGTAGATGGTGAACATCATGGCGGTGATTACCCAGGTTACGGGGTAAACCAGCAGCAGGTGCTCAAGCGACGGATCGAACGGCATAATCGCAAACACCCAGATCACCCTGAGCACGACGGTGCCAAAAATCGTGAGCAGCATGGGCTGCAAGCTCACGCCGGCACCGCGAATGGATCCCGAAGCGTTCTCGATAATCGAGAAAATCGCGTAGAACGGCGCGATAAAATGAAGAATCGTCGTGGTGTACGCCGAAATCGAAGCATCGTCGACAAACAGACGCGACAACGGACCCGAGAACACCAGCAGCACGGCAGACAGGCCACCAATGAGCATAAACGACAGCACGAGCGACGTATGGTAGCCCTTGCGCATGCGCTCGTAGTTGCGCGCGCCAAAGTTCTGTGCCGAGAACGTGGTGATCGACACGCCAAGCGCCTCGGTAACCATCCAGACAATGCCATCCAGGCGGCCCGAAAGACCCCAAGCCGTGGTGACATCGGCGCCAAACGAGTTGACCGACACCTGAATCAAAACGTTGGAAATCGAATACGCAGCAGACTGAAAGCCAAGCGGCAGACCACACGAGATCATGCTCTTACAAATGCCAGGATCAATGCCGAGTTTGGACAGTGAAAGCCGCCACGCACCCGGTGCGTGCATCATACGAATCACGATCATCGTGGCGTTGGAGCAAATGGTCAGCGCCACCGCGATGCCACAGCCCAGAGCCTCCATATGAAGCACGGCAACGAAGATGACATCCAGCACCGCATTAACAAGGCAACCGGAAGCAATGATCACGGCGGGCCCGCGCGTGTCGCCCACGGCGCGCAGCAATGCCGTTCCCATATTGAGTAGAAGCGCCGCAACCATGGCGGCAAAATAGCAACGAGCATAGGCCACGCCCTCGGCCAATAGTTCATGCGGCGTGTTCATAAGCACCAGCATGGGCTCAACGAACACTATGCCAAGAATCGAGAAGGCGATGCCGCCCACCAGCGCGAGCGTCATGGCCGTATGGACCGATCGGCTCAGGCGCTCGTCATCGTGCTGGCCAAAAAACTGGCCCGTAATGACCGCGCAGCCGGCACCCACACCGACACAAAAGCCGATGCAGAGCTCTGTAAGCACCATCGTGGCCTGAATGCCACCCAGCGCGAGCTTGCCGCCAAACTGACCGACGATATAGGTACCGATAAGCGTGTATGCCTGCTGAAAGAACGAACTAAAGAAGATAGGGACGCACAGCGACAGCAGCTGTTGCCAAATGACACCCTGCGTTACATCGATAGCCGTAGATTTCTTAGCCACACGCCCTCCCCACTAGCGTACGTCATACAACAAAACGGAAATTTAAGACCAAAGCCAATACCAGCTTAGCACCGACCGATATCGGCCGAAACGCCACAAACCAGAGCCCGGTGCGAAATATCTGCCTAGTGATACAGCCCCGGCTGGTAGTGGTACTCGTTGCTCACATGCGGGCACAGCTGCCAAAAGGCGACAGCACTTGCCGCGGCAACGTTGAGCGAATCGACCCCATGCGCCATCGGAATACGCACGGCGCAATCACAGCCTGCAATGGTCTTGGCGCCCAAGCCAGCACCCTCGGTGCCCATAAAGATTGCCAGGCGGTCAATCTCCTGCAGCGCGGGATCGTCCAACGACACCGAATCATCCGTCAACGCCATGGCGGCACACGAAAAGCCGGCATCGTGCAGCGCCGCCAGCCCATCATGCGGCCATACGCGCGCCTCGCTGCCAATGCGCGTCCAGGGCACCTGGAACACCGTGCCCATGCTCACGCGGGCCGAGCGACGGTACAGCGGGTCACAGCACGTGGGGCTCACCAAAATGCCATCGACGTTCAGCGCAGCCGCCGAGCGGAAAATCGCGCCGACGTTGGTGTGGTCGACAATGCCCTCAAGCACGCACACGCGCACCGGGCGCTCCCCCGCCGCCTCGACGACGCCACCCAAGAACTCATCAACCGGAATCTGACGCGGGCGACGGAACGCCGCGAGCGCACCGCGCGTCACGTTAAAGCCCGTCAACTGCTCCATAAGCTCCATCGAGGCCACGAACACGGGAACCGGGCCCGCACCTTCGCGTACCGCCAGGCGCTCAAACAGCGGCATCATCTGGTCGAGCCAGCGTTCGCCCAAAAGAAAGCTCACCGGCTCGTATCCGGCGCGAACCGCACGCTCGATGACCTTGGCACTCTCGGCGATAAAGATGCCCTTTTGCGGCTCCAGCACGCAGCGCAGCTCGCGCTCGGTCAGTCGCACGTAGGCATCGAGCCGCTCGTCCTCGAGCGAATCGATTCGCAGCACCTCAACGGCATCAGTCATAGCAGCCAGCCCGCACCTTTCTTTGCAGCACCTATACAAATATCGGGGCAACGCCATGCGCCGCCCCATGCATTCAAATAACCCGATGATACCGTTCACACCAGACGATTTACGCCTTAACGCGGCGATACGTCACGAACTCATAATCGACACCCTCGTCGCCCTCGCCCAAGGCAATCGTAGCAACACCGCCACGCCGCGCAATCTCCCACGCGGGATCGGCATCCAGATCGGGAAAGTACGTATCCACGTCATGCACGCAATGGTTATGCGTAACCTCGGCCTCCACGCAATACGGCAAAAACTGCCGATAGACATCGCCGCCACCGATCACCCATGCAACAGCCTCATCGGCAACCGCGGCGAGCGCTTCGTCAATGCTATGCACCACGTCGACGCCCTCGACAGCAAAGCTCTCGTCGCGGGTGAGCACGATATTGCGGCGATTCTTGAGCGGTCGTCCGCCGGGAAAACTCAACAGCGTCTTGCGCCCCATAATGACCGGCCAACCCTTGGTACATGCCACAAAATGACGCATGTCGGCACGGTTGGACACGACCATGTCGCCCTCGCACCCAATACCCCAGTCATCGCACACGGCGACAATGGCAGAAAGCTTACACGTCATGCGCGTCACCTACACCGCAATGGGGATGTTCTTGACCTGCGGGCCGTGCTCATAGCCCTCAACGATCAGATCATCGGTCGTAAACGCATAGAAATCGTGCACATCGGGGTTGAGCGTTACCTTGGGGGCCGCAAACTGCGGACGCTCGATAAGCTCGCGGACGATATCGACATGACGGTCGTAAATGTGGGCATCGGCGATCACATGCAGCAGTTCGCCGGGAATCATATCGACCGACTGCGCAACCATCATCAGCAAAATGGCGTACTGGCACACATTCCAGTTGTTCGCGGCCAAAATGTCCTGGCTGCGCTGGTTGAGAATCATGTTGAGCGTCGGCTTGTCGTCCTGCGGACGCTGCGTGACGTTATAGGTCACGCTGTAGGCGCACGGATACAGATGCATCTCGGACAGATCGCTGAACACGTACGTGTTCGTCATAATACGACGGCTGTACGGCGTGTGTTTGAGGTCGTACAGCACACGGTCCATCTGATCGAAGTCGCCCTCGGCATAATGGCTCTTCTGGCCAATCTGGTAGCCGTAGGCCTTGCCGATGGAGCCGGTCTCGTCGGCCCACTCATCCCAAATATGGCTGTTGAGGTCATGCACGTTATTGGACTTCTTTTGATAAATCCACAGGATCTCGTCCATGGCAGATTTGAGGGCCGTACGACGCAGGGTAAGCGCGGGGAACTCCTCACGCAGGTCGTAGCGTGCCGTGACGCCAAAGTTTTTAATGGTATAGGCAGGGGTACCGTCCTCCCACACCGGGCGGACCTTTTGGCCCTCGGTCGTGGTGCCATGGTCCAGAATATCGCGGCACATGGTTACAAACTGTTGATCAGCTTTGCTCATTGACCCTCCTGTCAGTTGCCTACAAGCGAGATTCATTGTAGCCCAGGCGCACGCGGCCCCACAGCCCAAACATAGGCCCTCATTTTCTGACATATGCCAATAATACCTTGCGCAAATCCGCACGTTCGCTATTCTATTGTTGACATATGTCAGATAAGGAGTGCGCATGGCAGGAAGACGCGAGAAACTGCGCCGCGTCGGGATCATCCCCGAATACCGCGGTTTTACCCCCGATGGCCTGGCGAGCGGAGACGCCATCGACATGACGGTCGACGAGCTCGAGGTGCTGCGCTTGTGCGACCTGGAAGGCCTCAATCAGGAGGCAGTCGCACAGCGCATGGGCATTGCCCGCGCCACGGTGGCGGCAATCTGCAGCCGCGCTCATCGCAAGGTGGCAAACGCGCTGGTCAATGGACGAGCGCTTATCATCGAGGGCGGCAATATCGCGTACTCCCCCATCACCACAACGACGGCCGTATGGCCAGCAAAGGAGGTCGACACCATGAGGGTGGCGACCACGTACGACAACGGCAACATCTTTATGCACTTTGGCCGCAGCGAGCAGTTCAAGATCTATGATATTCAGGACGGCAAGGTGCTCAACGAGCAGGTCATAGGCACCGGCGGCACCGGCCACGGCGCCTTGGCGGGCCTGCTTGCCAACGGTGCCGCTATCGGTGGTGCTATTGCTGCCATCTATTGGTTGCTCATGTTAGTGGGACGTTCTGCAAGTAGTGTCATCAGCGGTAAAGTAGCTACACGCACACAATTGATTGTTGTTTCCGCAACAGCTATCTGTTTTATATTAATCGCAATCTTCACTCCAAAAGAAATCACTGTCTCTATGCCGGGATATAGTGTAGAAAATGGATTCGAAATGGCCTCTGTACCTGTCCTGTCTCTTATACACATCTCCGAGCCCACGAGACGTAGAGGAAT
>URWM01000100.1 GCA_900551655.1 uncultured Collinsella sp. | reverse complement strand
TCGGAGATGTGTATAAGAGACAGTCATGATGCAGGCCATCATGGGGCCGAGCTCGACGTGGCCATAGCCGCCACGGAAGTACTGGATCAAGATAGGAATGGTCTTGTACTTGGTGGAGTCGAGGGTGAGGTAGGGCAGCAGATAGTCGTTCCAGACCCACATGGTCTCGAGGATGCCAACCGAAAGATAGGTGGGCTTCATGATGGGAAGGACAATCTTAAAGAACACCTGGACCGGGTTGCAGCCGTCGATCATGGCCGCCTCCTCAATCTCGAGCGGGATGTTCTTTACAAAGCCGGCGAACATAAAGACCGCCAGACCCGCGCCAAAGCCCAGATAGATAAAGCAAATGTTGAACGGCGTGTTAAAGCCGATGCGGTCCGCCAAATTGGACAGCGTGAACATCAGCATCTGGAACGGCACGACCATCGAGAACACGAACAGGTAATAGAAGAAGTTCGAGATCTTGTTGTTGACACGAACCACGTACCAAGCGCACATGGAGCAGCACACCAAGATCAGCACGACCGACGTGACCGTGATGATGAGCGAGTACATAAATGCCGAGGCAAAGCCCTGCTCGTTAAGGGCGTGCATGTAGTTTGCGAGGCCGTTGAACGTCTCGGGCGTAAGCAGATCGAACGCCGTGGTGGTGCTGATTGCGGTCCCCTTCTTAAAGGAATTGAGCGCAATCATGAACACGGGGTAGATCCACGCGAGCGACAGAATCGTAAAGAAAATCGAGAGCGCGCGGTTGATAGCCTTATCGCGTTTCATTACTGCTGCACCTCCTTGGACCTCGTTGCCTTAAGCTGAATCATAGAGATAGCGACGACCAGGATGCAGAAGATGACTGCCTTGGCCTGGCCAATGCCCTGCCATGCGATGCCGGCACGCGAGTAGAACGTGTTGTAGATGTTCAGGGCGAGCATCTCGGTGGAGTGCGCGGGAGCGCCGCCGGTAAGGGCGAGGTTCTGGTCGAACAGCTTAAAGCCGTTGGTGATGGACAGGAACAGGCAGATGGTGATGGTCGGCATCAGGTTAGGGATCTTAACCTTCCAAAACGTCTGCCATGCCGTAGCGCCGTCGACCTTGGCGGCCTCGATGTAGTCGGACGGAATGGACTGCAGACCAGCGATGTAGATGATCATCATGTAGCCGACCTGCTGCCACAGGGTCAGGATGATAAGGCCCCAGAAGCCAGCAGCAGAGTTAAGGGCAATGAGCTGGGCGCCCACGTTGGAGAGCAGGCAGTTGATCAGAATCTGCCAAATGTAGCCCAGCACGATGCCGCCGATCAGGTTAGGCATAAAGAAGATCGTACGGAAGATGTTGGTGCCCTTGAGTGCCTTGCGGGTGAGCGCCTGCGCAATGGCGAGGGCAATCACGTTGATGAGCACCGTCGACAGGAAGGCAAACGCCACGGTAAAGAAGAACGACGTGGAGAACTGCGGATCGGACAGCGCGCGCACGTAGTTCTCGATACCGACAAAGTGCGCATTACTAATGATAATAAACTGGCAGAACGAGAGATAGAAGCCCTGGATAAAAGGGATCACGAACCCGATCATAAACGCCAGGCACGTGGGCAGCATAAAGAGCGGCCACCAGCGCTTGAGTGCTTTGCCCATAGAAGGGTCCTTTCAATATGCAGGGGGCGGGCAAACCAACGTCTGCCCGCCCCCTGTCGCTAATCAGATAGCTTGGGCAGCAATTGCTTACTCGGAAGCAGCCTTCTCGGTCTTCCAGCCATCCACGAAGGCGTTCTTGACGCCGTCCCACTTGCTGTTATCGGCAGCGTAGGCAATCAGAGCCTGCTTGAGGTTCTTCTTCCACTCCTCGGAGGGAATGTAGACGAAGTCCCAAGCGACGGTCTTCTTGCCGTCCTTGGCCATGGCAACGGCCTGCTGCGAGAAGACGTTGGTGGTCTCCTTGGCGCTCTTGAACGGAGCGGTCAGACCCATCTTGTCGGCGATGATGCTGGTCGGAGTGTCAGCGGTGACGCACCAATACATGAAGTCCTCGGTGGCCTTCTGGGCATCCTCGGAAGCCTGGGAACTGACGCACCAGTAGTTCTCGCCGCCGGAGCACAGACCCTGGTTCTCCTCGCCGTCAACACCGATGTAGATGGGCATCATGCCAATCTGATCGTCGGTCATGCCGGCCTTGACGAGGTCAGAGTAGGCCCAAGAGCCGTTCTGGTAGAAGACGGCCTTGCCGGTTGCGAACTCGTTGGTGGCGTCGTCGCCGGTCTTGGAAGCAAGCTGCGAAGGATCGCAGGTGGAGTCGGTGATGTACAGGTCGAAGATCTGCTTGTAGTTGTCGAGGAACTCACCCTTGATCTCGTCGTCCTCCTGGTTGTGCTCCTTCTCAAACTCGTAGTAGAGCGGCATGTTGGCAAGGTGGGTGGTGTAGCGCCAGCTGGAGGAGTCATCCATGCCGGCGGAAGTGAAGGCACCGTCAACGCCGAGCTCGTCCTTGCGGGCCTGGATGTCATCGGCGCAAGCCTTCAGCTTGTCGAAGGAGTTGATGTCCTCGGCCTTGTAGCCGGCCTTCTCGAGGAGCTCCTTGTTGTAGATGATGCCGTAGCTCTCCTGAACCCAGTCGATACCCAGATCCTTACCGTCGGACTGCAGCGCCAGGGAGTCATCGATGAGCTCACCGCGGAGCTTGGTGTCGGACAGGTCGGCGCAGTAATCCTTCCAGTTCTTAAGACCGGTGGGGCCGTTGACCTGGAACAGGGTCGGAGCGGAGCTCTTGGACATCTCGGACTTGAGCTTCTCCTCGTAGGTGTTGGAGGCGGCGGTCACAATCTTGACCTCGACGCCCTTCTCCTTCTTGTACGCCTTGGCGATCTCCTTCCACTCCTTGTCGACCTCGGGCTTGAATTGGAGGAAGTAGACCTCGGCAGCGTCACCAGAAGCAGAGGAGCCGGAGCCGGCAGAACCACCGCAACCCACGAGGCCCAGACCAAGAACCGCAGCCGCGGAACCAGCAAAGCCCAGGAACTGCCTTCTGCTCATTTCGTTCTTCATTACAATCCACCCTTTCACACCGTGGCGGCACCCTTTGCCGCCGCCTTCGGAGATTGGCTCGGGGACTTTGCCCCTTTTGCTGATTTGTACAATACGCTATTTGGCTAGTTGTTTGAACAAGTATTACTAGAGCGGTAGAAAAACTTCGGTGAACGGTAATTTCAACTTGATGCTTGACAAGTTTTGTATAAACAATTATTTGTTATCGAATGCAGAGAAAACGCCCGGTCAAGCCGATGCATCGTCGGTTTGACCGGGCGTTTTCGCTTTGAGGGCATGAGTCTCGTCAGGCTGCGAGCTAGCCGGCTATCGCTTGGAGTTGACGCGGTAGTGGAAGATCTCGGGATGCGTGCGGGCATGCGTGACCTCGAACAAGATGCCGTCCGAGGTGTACGACTGGCTTTCCATAACGGCGACACAGTTGTATTTGCCAAGGTCCAAGTAGCTGCAGTCCTCATCGTTGGCGAGCTCGACACTCACCGTACGACGGCTCGCCATCACTTTGACACCGCGCTTGTGCTCCAGATAGCCGTAAATAGAATCTGCCGCGATCTCAGGGGTCAGGCCCTTGGCGATCGACGCCAAAAAATAGCCATGGTCCACTTGGCGCGCATTGCCGTTGAGGCTTCGGACACGCACTACGCGAATCAGCTCCTCGCCCACCTTAAAGCCCAGGCGACGAGAGAGTTGCTCAGTGCAAATCAAATGTTCAAAGGACTTAACGTCCGTCGATGCAACGGCATTGTTGCGTTTTGCGAACTCGCCAAACGACTCAACCTCTTCGAGTGCGCCCAGCATGTCGGTTTCGCCCTTAAGCCAAATAACGCGCACGCCCTTACCGTGTATAGGCTGCACAAACATCTGGTCGGCCAGCATGCTCAAGGCGCGTCGAACGGTATTGCGCGTGCAGCCAAACTCCGCGGTCAGCTCGGCTTCGGTTGGCAGCATCTCCTGAAACGCATAGGTCCCGTTGATGATGCGCGAACGGATCTCGCGGTAGATTCCTTCGTAAATCGCTTTTGGCATGATTTCACCTCTAATGAATATGTATGGCTAGGCACGATAGCATTTCTTAAAGTTGTTTAAACCGATTATCGGTAAAGCACGGATTATTTACCGTCGACGGTTCCCCCGAAACCCAAATCGGACCGAATCAAAACCGTCAATGCGGCAAGCAGCCAGTCCTCTACAATGAGTTCATTGTTTAAACGTTCTTGCTCGCACAGCATGTTGCATCCGGAAGGCATATTATGCTGCAGAAAATCCAACGTTTTGGCGGAGCCATGTTCGCGCCCGCCATGCTGTTTTCTATATCAGGCCTCATGGTCGGCATCTCCGCCCTCGCCACGACCGTAGACATCGTCGGTGACCTCGCCGTATACGGAACCCCTTGGTACGTTTTCTGGACCATCATCCAGCGCGGCTCGTGGACGGTCTTTAAACGTCTCCCGCTCCTTTTTGCCGTAGCGCTGCCCATCGGCCTTGCCCAAAAACAACCGGCTCGTTGCTGCCTCGAGGCTCTCGTCGCCTATTTTGCCTATTGCTTCTTTTTGAGCGAGATCATTAAGCTGAGCGGCGACAACCTTGGGCTTAAGTACCCATCATCTTTGACCCCCGCCAGCGGTATCACCGTCATCGACGGCATCAAGACGCTCGACACCGGCATTATCGGCCCGCTGGCGGTGTCGGCAACCGTCGTCGCGATCCATGACCGCTTCTACGATGCCAAGGTTCCCGATTGGCTCGGCACCTTCTCGGGTTCCTCGCTGGTCTACCTCATCAGCTTTTTTGCCGTGTTCGCCCTTGCCGCCATCTCGGCCGCCATCGTGCCCTTCGTATACGCTGTGACCGAAACGCTGCGCCATGCACTTACGAGCGTCGGCCCCTTTGGCGTGGGCATCTTTGTGCTTTTGGAGCGAGCGCTCGAGCCCATGGGGCTGCACCACCTGCTCTACATGCCTATCTACTACGACAATTTAGTTATTAACGACGGTATCTACGCCACGTGGACCAATTTGCTCCCCATTCTCTCCCATAGCACGCGCCCCCTCAATGAGCTTGCGCCGTGGGCTGGTTTCACCGCCACCGGCTGGGTCAAGCTCTTTGGCCTTCCTGCCATCGCCGTTGCGTTCTACACCACCGCCAAGCCCGAACGCCGCGCTGGCCTCAAGGCCATCCTTCTGCCCGCCATCGTCGCTTCGGCGGTCTGCGGCGTCACCGAGCCGCTCGAGTTTCTCTTTATGTTCACCTATCCCGGGCTCTTTTTGCTCTATGCCGCCCTATCTTCCTGCCTCGCCATGGCTATGAACTTCTTTGGCGTCGTTGGCATCTTCTCGGGCGGCTTTATGGAAATGGCTGCCTTCAACTTTATCCCGCTCATGCGGGCGCATGCCGGCTCCTACCTTTTGGCACTCGGAATCGGACTCATCTTTAGCGTCATCTTCTTTCTGAGCTTTCGAGGTCTTATCCTGACCTTTGACCTTAAAACCCCGGGACGCGAGGACCATATCGCCAGCAACGCGGCGCTCTCACGCTTGACGGGAAACGACGTTGACGAAAAGCGCTCATCCAAAACCGGCGCTTCCGGCAACCAAGCCTCACAAGATCATCTCCTCGCCGAGCAGGTTGTGACGCTTCTGGGCGGCGTCTCCAACATTGCGGGCGCAACCAACTGCGCCACGCGTCTGCGCGTCGAAGTCGTGGATCCCTCCATCGTCGCGGACAATGCGACCTTTGTCGCAGCGGGTGCCAAAGGCCTCATCGTCACCGGCAAGACCGCTCAGGTAATCATCGGCATCTCGGTACCCCGCGTCAAAGAACACTTTGATCAGATTATGGGACTCGAACCGGGTTTTGCATTCGCCGCCTCGCCTTTTCATGCCGGCGATGGCGCCAAAAAGTATGGCAATGTCTGCTTCTTCGACATCGACGGTACGCTCGCCTGGCAAGATCCCAAACTTGCCCAAGAGCTCCCCGAGGGCGAGCGAGATCTTTCCCCCTATCCCAACGAGACGGTTGCACAGGCAATTCGCACGTTTGTCGCCAACGGCAACAAAGCTTTTATCTGTACGGGGCGCACCCTCAGCTGCATCCACCCCAAACTTCTTGAGCTGCCCTGGGCCGGCATCGTCTGCCTCGCGGGTGGCTATGTCGAACTTGAGGGACACGTGATTCG
>URWM01000099.1 GCA_900551655.1 uncultured Collinsella sp. | reverse complement strand
CTCGTGGGCTCGGAGATGTGTATAAGAGACAGGCTCTGGGGGTCGACATACTTGAGCTTGCCGGCGACCTCCTCGAGCGGCATGTGGCACATCTTGCCGTCGCGCAGGGCGATCATGTAGCCAAACTCACCGCGCAGGCAGCCAAGCGCGGCCTCGACGCCGCACTGGGTCGCAAAGATGCGGTCCTGAGCGTCGGGCTGGCCGCCGCGCTGCGTGTGACCGGGGATGGCGACGCGGGTCTCGCGACCGGTCTTGGCCTCAATCTCCTTGGCGATGTCGTAGACGATCGACGGGCTCGTGCGCTCGGCGAGCTTCTTCTTGTACTCCTTCTTGGACAGCGCCGCGTCCTCCTTAGAGATGGCTCCCTCGGCGACGGCCACGATGGTAAAGCGGCTGCCGGTCTCCATGCGATGCTCGATGGTCTTGATGACTTGGTCCATGTCGTAGGGGATCTCGGGAATCAGGATGACGTCCGCGCCGCCCGCGACGCCGGCGTACAGCGGGATCCAGCCGACCTTGTGGCCCATGATCTCGATAACGAACACGCGGCCGTGGCTCGAGGCGGTGGTGTGGATGTCGTCGATGCACTTGGTGGCGACGTCGATGGCGCTCGTAAAGCCAAACGTCATCTCGGTGCCCCAGGTGTCGTTATCGATGGTCTTGGGCAGGGCAATAACGTTGAGGCCCTCTTCGCGCAGGCGGTTGGCGGTCTTGGTGGAGCCGTTGCCGCCCAGCATAAACAGGCAGTCGAGCTGCAGCTTGTGATAGGTGTGCACCATTGCGGGCACCTTCTCGACGCCGTCGGCCTCGGGAGTGTCCAGACGCTTGAACGGTGTGCGGCTCGTGCCCAGGATGGTGCCGCCGCGGGTGAGGATGCCGCTAAAATCGGCGGGCGTCATGACGCGGAACCTGCTGTAGATAAGGCCCTGGTAGCCGTCCTCAAAACCATAGATCTCGATAGGCTCTTCGCTATTGGTCATAAGCGTTTTGACGATGCCGCGCATGGTGGCGTTGAGCGCTTGGCAGTCGCCGCCACTGGTAAGAAGACCGATCCTAAGCATGATGAATCCTTCCGGGCAAGTTATAACATGCGCATAAGTTTACCCCCGCACACTGTTGATGCGGGGGTAAAACGTGTTAGCTCAAGCGTATGGAAATGTAAGCAACGTCAGGCGAGCGTAAGGACGACGGTGCCAGCTCCTTACAGTGCGAAGGCGTCGACGTCGCCCCAGTGGCGGCGCAGCGTAATAGCGGCAGCGGGTTCGGTATTGTCAAAGACGACCGACCATTGCGTGTTGCTGGTGATGTCTTCCGGATTGGGCTCTTGCGCCGCAGCGCGTAGGGCCTTCCAAGCGACTGCCTCGTCCTGGGCACCGACATGGGCGTCAAGGACATCGGCGATTGCGACGGCGCGCTCCTTACCATGGCCCAGCTCGCCATTCTTTTGGTTGGGCAGCACTTCGTCGCCATAGCAGGCGTAGAAGTTCGTAACCTGGCGTACGGGCGTCGCCTTGCATGCACGGTCGGGATCGCGCGGATCCCACTCCACCACCCGCGCGTCACCGGCGGCGTCGTTGATAAAGAAGTGGTAATCGCGTCCTGCCATGGCGTGCATGTCGTAGGCGGAAAGCAGGTCGACAGCCTCCTGCGTGGTGGCCGCGCGGTCGAGCACCAGACGGATGGCGAGCGAGGTATTGATGACGGAGCGTTGCGTGTCCTGGTCACAGGGCTTGGAATCCAGGGTGAGTACGGCAACGGACACGCCGCATTCGTTAACACCGTCGAGCTGGGCAAACGGGCCCATGAGTGCGGCGACGCGTCCGGCGACGGAGTCAAGCGGAGTGTTATCGCCCAGGTTGTTGAGGGCGGCAAATCCGATGGAGGCATAGCCGCCGCGTGGGTGATTGCGCACCAGCAGCGCCGAGGTGTCGTCCTTAAAGTCGTAATTGCGACCGGTGCGCACACGGCGTTCGGCATCTACAGCGACAAAAGCGCTGCAGGCAAACTGGGGCGCCTGGACATGTGCCGGCACACCGGGCAGCACCTGCGCCACCACGGCATCGATGTAGGCCTGGTCGTCGCGTACGCCGGCGGCGATGATGCGATCAAGATCGTAGTCGTAGGCGATGTCGATTGCGTACAGGTCATAGCCATCCGCGTAGCCGGTCAAGCGTTTGAGCGACGCGGCGGACTTGATTTGCTTGTGATAAACGATACCGGTGGCAGCGGCAAGGCCGACGGCGACACCCGCGACACCGCAGGCGATGGCAATGTTACGTGGCTTCATGACGGCTCCTCTCGTCCTGTTAGCGCAATTGTCGCAAAAGGAGCGCGGGCATGATGGCTCAACTTGGTGAGCGGCGCGGAATTAAGCACGGAATGAAGAGTGCGGCGCTGGCGTGGCGGGGTATGCTGGAGGGGACCATCAACCCAGCGAAAGGGGAGAGCATGACGGATCAGGAAACGATCGAGCGCGTGCACGTGACGGCCGACGATATCGAGGCCGCCAACGACCTTATCGACTTTATCGAGGCATGCCCCAGCATGTTCCATACGGCGGCGACCATTATGGCCGAACTCGACGAGGCAGGCTTTACCTACCTGCCCGAGAACGCGGCGTGGGATATCGAGCCGGGCGGGCGTTATTACACGCAGCGCAACACCTCGAGCGTTATCGCCTTTAAGGTGGGCGAGGACCTGGCCGCTACGTGGGGCGAGGACGGCGTTGCCGGTGACTATCATTTTCAGCTCACGGCGTCGCACAGCGATTCGCCGACGTTTAAGGTCAAGGCCGTGCCCGAGCTCGACGGCGCGGGCGAGACGCTGCGCCTGAACACCGAGGCCTACGGCGGCATGATCGACTACACCTGGTTCGATCGCCCGCTGGCGCTCGCGGGCCGCGTGCTGGTGCGCGAGGGTGACCGCATTGAGAGCCGCCTGCTTGCCACCGAGCGCGAGGTCGCTATTATCCCGAGCCTTGCCATCCATATGAACCGTGGCGTCAACGAGGGCTTTGCTCCCAGCCGAGCCGTTGACCTGTGCCCGCTCATCAGCGCCGGTGACCTTAAGCAGGGTGACTTCGATGCCCTGATCGCTGACGAATTGGATGTTGAGCCCGAGCAGATCCTGGGCCGCGACCTGTTCCTGGTCAATCGTCAGGACGCGCGCATCTGGGGCTGGGCCGACGAGTTTATCTCGACGCCCAAGCTCGACGACCTGGCCTGTGCCTATACCTCGCTACAGGCATTTTTGGGCGCCGAAAACGCGCACGACGTCTCGGTCTTCTGCTGCTTCGATAACGAGGAGGTTGGCTCCGAGACCAAGCAGGGTGCCATGTCGACCTTCTTGGCCGACGCGCTGCGCCGCATCAACGGATCGCTGGGTTTTGACGACGAGTCGTACCATCGCGCCCTTGCCGCCTCGATGCTTGTAAGCTGCGACAACGCACATGCCGTGCACCCCAACCACGCCGAGAAGTGCGATGCCCGCAATCAGGTGGTGCTCAACGGCGGTATCGTCATCAAGGAAGCCGCCAACCAGCACTACTGCACCGATGCCTTTAGCCGCGCGGTGTTCCAGGCCATCTGCGATGACGCCGACGTGCCCACGCAGGCCTTCGCCAACAAGAGCGATATGGCCGGCGGCTCCACGCTCGGCAATCTGTCCAATATGCAGGCGAGCATGCATGCTGTGGACGTGGGCCTGCCGCAGCTTGCCATGCACTCGAGCTACGAGACCGGCGGCGTACGCGACGTGATGTACGCCATCCGCGCCCTCACTGCCTTCTACGAGCGCGACCTGAACATCAACGGCGCCGAAAGCGTGGAGTTCTAAATGCGAGCCGAAGGCGAGAAAACCGAGGGCAGGTCTCAACTAATCGATCAGGGGTCGAAGCTGTTCGCCGCCGCTTGCCATGAATCGGGAATCGACGTGTCCAACGCGTGGCCGGCGAGCGATGAAGAACTCAAGCGTAGCGCCTATTCGGACCACTATGGTAAGGAGATGGACTGGCTCTAATAGGCGAAACGTCGAAAACGCCAGATGAATGTCTGATATCACTTTGACAAAAGTATCGCAGACAGAACCAACGTCATAGTGCAAACTAACCTGACCCCATTGCACCAAACAGCTGGATTGAGCTGTTAAGACACCGCAGGTTGAGCAAACGTCAGCGAGCGACGCCCAGAGCGAACAAGTTGGCATGAAAAAGGCGAGGCATTGACCTTCTGGTCATGCCTCGCCTTTTGAATGACAAATTGTCGCTCTGGGCGGCGCGCAGCGTCGGCCGGTCCGCCGTTCGTTAGAACGGCGGAACCCTAATGCTCGATCCAGCAGCGAAGCGTCTCGCCCGCCTGCAGGTGACGCAGATTCTCCGCGGCGATGTCGACCACGTTGTTGAGGGTGGCCTCCAGATGGAACCAGCCCGAGATGTGCGGCGTGATGAGCATGTTGGGCGCATCCCACAGGGGACTTGTCGCAGGCAGCGGCTCGGGATCGGTGACGTCGACCGCGGCCCCGGCGAGATGTCCCGACTCCAGAGCGGCAACCAAGTCGTCGGCAACCACAAGATCGCCGCGGCCGCCGTTGGCAAAGAAGGCGCCCGGTTTCATCGCGGCAAAGAACTCGGCGTTCGCCAGACCGCGGGTCTCGGGCGTGCTGGGCGTAAAGGATGCGACGATGTCAGCCTCGGCCAGGCGCTCGGGCAGGGCGTCCATGCCGTCCATGTCCTCAAACACAATGGGGTAGACGAGCGGATGGCGCTTGATGCCGCGGACGTGCGCGCCCATACTGCGGCAGAGCGTGGCAAAGTGGCCGCCGATATCGCCCGCGCCCAGCACCAGCACGTTGGCGTTTTTGAGCGAGGTGACCGGACCTAAATCCTCCCAGCGATGCTCGCGCTGCAAGTCGTGATAGCCGGGCAGGCGCTTCATCATGGAAAGGACCATAGCAAACATGTGCTCGCTCACGGCCTGGCCGTAGGCGCCCACCGAGCAGGAAAGCTTAGCGTCGGCTGGCACGGTGCCGGCGGCCAAGTAATCGTCATAGCCCGCGGTCTGCAGTTGCAACAGCTGGAGGTGCTCGCACGCGGTAAGCAGGGCAGGGTCTATGTTGCCCAAGATCACGTCGGCGTTGGCGACCTGCTCACACGTGATGGTGTCGGCGCTCGTGTAGATAAAGTCCTCGCCCGGAGCGCTCGACTCAAGAATTGCGCGATGACGGTCGTTGACGGGCAACAAAACCAGGATGTTCACAAGCAGTCCTCTCCGCCCAACCTGCCAAAAAGGGACAGGTTTGTTTTGGCAGGTTTTATCAGGCAAAACGTTCAAATAAAACGCCGGATGCAAGACGAGCGTGCCCGTCGGCATCCGGCGCATCCACGGCTACCAGCTGAGCAGCTCGTAGCCGTCCTCGGTCACCACGAGCTGTACCTCGCACTGGGCCGAATCGCTGCCGTCCTCGGTGCGCACGCACCAGCCATCGCCCTTGCTAATCTTGATGTCGGGCGCTCCGGCGTTGACCATGGGCTCGATGGTAAAGACCATGCCCGGAGCCATGATGGTGTCCACATCGGGCGCCTCGGTGGTAAAGCCCACAAACGGGTCCTCGTGGAACTCCTTACCGATGCCGTGTCCGCCATACTCGCGCACCACGCTAAAACCGGCGTCCTCGACCGTCTTTTGCACGGCCTCGGCCATCACGGACAGCGGCAACCATGGCTTGACGGCTGCCAAACCCGCCTCCACGCTGGCGCGGGTGACGTCGACCAGGCGCTGGCGCTCGGCCGAGACCTCGCCGATGCAGAACATGCGGCTCGAGTCGCTAAAGTAGCCGTCCAAGATCGTGGAGCAGTCCACGTTGATGATGTCGCCCTCGTGCAGCACATCCGTATCGCAGGGGATGCCGTGGCAGACGACGTCGTTGATCGAGGTGCACACGCTCTTGGGATAGCCCTCGTAGTTGAGATCGGCCGGCGTGCCGCCGTGCTCGACGGTGTAGTCGTAGATTATCTGGTCGATCTGGTTGGTGGTCATGCCTGCGGCGATATGCTCGCCCACATAATCGAGCACGCCCACGTTGATGGCTGCCGAGCGCTTGATGCCCTCGATGTCGGCGGGCGTCTTGTAGAGCGTGCGGGGCAGGACCTCCCAGCCCTCTTCCCACCTGTCTCTTATACACATCTGACGCTGCCGACGAAGGCTTAGGTGTAGA
>URWM01000098.1 GCA_900551655.1 uncultured Collinsella sp. | reverse complement strand
GAGATGTGTATAAGAGACAGGCTCAAGGACAACCACATCGACGCCGCCGGCGGCGTGACGCGTGCGATCGAGATGGCGCGCGCCCATGCATCGTTTACCACGACGGTCGAGATCGAGTGTGAGAACTTGGACATGGTGCGCGAGGCTGTGGAGGCCGGCGCCGACATCATCATGTTCGACAACATGACCCACGACGATATGGCTGCCGCGATTGAGCTTATCGCCGGCCGCGCCAAGACCGAGTGCTCGGGCAACGTGAACGCCAGCAATATCCGCGCGCTCGCCGACCTGGGCGTTGACTTTATTAGCTCGGGGGCGCTGACTCACTCTGCGCCGATTCTCGACCTCTCGCTCAAGCACCTGCGTCTGTTGGACGGTAAATAATGGACGCCCGCGAGCGTCGCCGTGCCATCATGGGCGTGCTCGAGGAAGCCAAGGAGCCCGTTTCGGGTAGCGCACTTGCCCGCGAGGTGGGTGTGAGCCGCCAGATTGTCGTGCAAGACATCGCTCTGCTGCGCGCCGACGGGCACGATATCGTGGCGACCAACCGTGGTTATGTGCTGCAGGAGGCCCCCAGCAGCCCCGCTGTGCCCACGCGCTTGGTCAAGGTTCGCCACAGCGTGGAGCAGGCAGGCGATGAGCTCACGAGTGTCGTCGACGCCGGAGGCGCCGTGCTCAACGTGATCGTCAATCACCGCGTGTACGGTAAGATCACGGCCGACTTGGATATCCGCAATCGTCGCGATGTTGAGCGCTACCTGCACGATATCGAGAGCGGCAAGAGCTTTCCACTACTAACGGTGACGAGCGGCTATCACTTCCATCGCATCGCGGCAGAAGACGAGCAGACCCTCGACGAGATCGAGGCCCTGCTCAAGGAGAAAGGCTACTTGGCGGACCTGATGCCCTACGAGGACGATTTGTCCTAGTCGACGCCGCATCTATAAGTTGCGGTGAAATAGTTCCTAAAATCGGCATCCAAGCCATAAAACAGGAACTATTCCACCGCAACTGCCAAGGGTCCCGCTCCAAATTAGCTGCCCATACAAGCAAAAGGAGGCCTCCGCGGCGATGCGGAGGCCTCCTTTTTTGTGCACGGTGTACTTTTGAGTGTGCAAGTGGGGAGTTGTTACTCCTCGACGATCTCGGTGATCGCGCCAGCGGGGCAAGCGTCCTGGCAAGCGCCACAGGCGACGCAGGAATCCTCGTCAGCGACGGTAGCGACGTCCTGGAGCTCCAGAACGCCAGCGGGGCAGGAGTCGACGCAAACGCCACAAGCGATGCACTCGTCGGCATCAATTACGGGATGAGCCATGGTAGTTTCCTCTCTGTTGACCGACGCTACAGGCGATGCGCGCCGGTTTGATTCGGGCAAAAACATACCACGGGAGCGACCGTTTGCAATACCCTCTGACCGGCATCTTCATACCGTTCGCCGAGTATGCCACGGCTTACTAAAAAACATGCAGGTGAGGCCGTTGAGCTGCGCAAATGTTAGCTACAGGTGACTTGAAATATAGGGCGATTGAGCGTGCTTGCGGAAACTGTGTCCCGGAATTTACGCTCAGACTGGGTCGCGCTTTCCCCGGGGTCGCCCCAAGGCTCTCTGTACGGCTTCAGGCTCGCACCTCAGTCAACTCTACATAGATCTCGATAGATTTGCCGAGAACTCAAACAGCGCACTTACCTGCGCATTTAAGAACCTAAACTCTCAGAGATAAGAAATCTTATATGAATTGACTTAGATTTTGTATATTCCGGTCCATAAGGGGATACACTACATCCTGAAAGACAAGCCGAAGCGCCGCGCGACAGACCGTCGAGGCGGCGCGAACGCAAAAGAGAGAGGGAATTTCTAATGAGTAAGATTCTTGGTATCGACCTTGGTACTACTAACTCCGCTATGGCCGTTCTCGAGGGCGGTTCTCCGACCATTATCGTGAACGCCGAGGGCGACCGCACCACCCCGTCCGTTGTCGGCTTCCGTGCCGACGGCGACCGCGTCGTGGGTAAGGCCGCTAAGAACCAGGCTGTCACCAACCCCAAGAACACCGTGTTCTCCATCAAGCGCTTCATGGGCCGCAAGTACTCCGAGTGCACCTCCGAGATCAAGACCGTGCCGTATGAGGTCAAGGAGGGCCAGGGTGGCCGTGCCGTCGTCGACATCGAGGGCAAGGATTACACCGCCGAGCAGGTGAGCGCCATGACGCTCGCAAAGATGAAGGCCGACGCCGAGAAGTATCTGGGCGAGACCGTCACCGACGCCGTCATCACCGTCCCGGCCTACTTCAACGACGCCCAGCGTCAGGCCACCAAGGACGCCGGTAAGATCGCCGGCCTCAACGTCAAGCGTATCGTCAACGAGCCGACCGCTGCTGCTTTGGCCTATGGCCTGGACAAGCAGGGCACCGACCAGCGCATCCTTGTCTTCGACCTGGGCGGCGGCACCTTCGATGTCTCCATCCTCGACCTCGCCGACGGCGTGTTTGAGGTTCTGTCCACCTCGGGCGACAACCACCTGGGCGGCGACGACTGGGATCAGCGCGTCATCGACTGGATGGCCGATAAGTTCCAGCAGGAGAACGGTGTCGACCTGCGTCAGGACCCCATGGCCCTGCAGCGTCTGAAGGAGGCCGCCGAGAACGCCAAGAAGGAGCTCTCCGCCGCCCAGCAGACCACCATCAACCTGCCGTTCATTACCATGAACCAGTCCGGCCCGCTGCACCTCAACTACACGCTGACCCGCGCCGAGTTCGAGAAGATCACCCGCGACCTGCTCGAGCGCTGCAAGCAGCCTGTCACCAATGCCCTGCGCGACGCCAAGCTTAAGCTCTCCGATCTGACCGAGGTCATCCTCGTCGGCGGCTCCACCCGTATGCCCGCCGTCCAGGAGCTCGTCAAGACCATGACCGGCAAGCAGCCCAACATGTCCGTGAACCCCGACGAGGTCGTTGCCGACGGCGCTGCCGTCCAGGGCGGCGTGCTCACCGGCGACGTCGAGGGCATCCTGCTGCTCGACGTTACCCCGCTGTCGCTGGGCGTCGAGACCATGGGCGGCATCATGACCAAGATGATCGACCGCAACACCACGATCCCGACCTCCAAGACCGAGGTTTACTCCACCGCTGCCGACAACCAGACCAGTGTCGAGATTAACGTGCTCCAGGGCGAGCGCGAGCTTGCTCGCGACAACAAGTCGCTCGGTAAGTTCCAGCTGACCGGCATCCCGGCTGCCCGCCGCGGCGTGCCGCAGATCGAGGTTACCTTCGACATCGACGCCAACGGCATCGTCAAGGTCTCCGCTAAGGACAAGGGCACCGGCAAGGAGCAGCAGATCACCATTTCCGGCTCCACCGCTCTGTCCGACGACGAAGTCGATCGTATGGTCAAGGACGCCGAGGCTCATGCCGAGGAGGACAAGAAGCAGAAGGAAGAGGTCGAGGTCCGCAACCAGACCGATAGCCTGTGCTACTCCACCGAGCAGACCCTTAACGAGCTGGGCGACAAGGTTTCCGCCGATGTGAAGTCCAAGGCCGAGGCCGCTATCGCCGACGCCAAGAAGGCGCTCGAGGGCTCTGACGTCGAGGCCATCAAGGCCGCTGGCGAGTCCCTGCAGTCCGTGGCCTACGAGCTGGCCCAGGTTGTCTACGCCGACGCTCAGCAGCAGACCGACGGTGCCGCCGGCGCCCAGCCTGCCGACGATGACGTCGTCGACGCCGACTACGAGGTTGTGGACGACGAGGACAAGTAATCATGTCCGCCCGTAAAGCTCGCACGGAGGCGGCTGCCGCTAGCGCCGCCCCCGTTGACTCTGAGGAGAAGGACGTGAAGATTCCCGTAGAGGCCGTCGACGATAGCGAGGCCAACGAGGCCGAGGCCGCCGCGGCTGCCGAGAACCAGGTAGAGGATTCCAACAAGGAGGCGACGATGACCGAGGACGAGATGGTGGAAGCTGCTATCCGCGCCGGTGAGGAAGCCGCCGACAACGACTTTAAGCTCAAGTTCGAGCAGGCCCAAAAGGAGCTTGCCGACGTGCGCAATGAGCTCGATGCTGCGGCAGAGGCTCAGAAGGCCGCCGAGGACAAGGCGAAGGACGCTACTGGGCGCACCGCTCGTCTGCAGGCCGACTGGGAGAACTTCCGTCGCCGCACCGCCAACGAGCGCATCGCCGAGCGCGAGCGCGCGACCGAGAAGCTCGTCACTGCGCTGCTGCCGGTGGTTGACGATATCGAGCGCGCAATCGACCATGCCCGCAGCCAAGAGCTTTCCGACGACTTTAAGCAGTTCGTCGATGGCGTTGACGCGGTACATGCCAAGCTGCTCGATGTGTTTGCGCACGAGGGCGTTGAGCCCATCGATCCCAAGGGTGAGGCGTTCGATCCGCTCGAGCACCAGGCTGTGGGTCGCGTCGAGGACGCATCGCAGTACGACGAGACCGTCAACGACGTGTACCAGAAGGGCTACCGCATGGCGGATCGCATTCTGCGTTCCGCGATGGTGACGGTGACCTACGGTGGCGAGAAGCGCCCCGCACCGGAGCCCGAAGCGGCGCCCGAGGATGCTACGGCCGATACGGCCGAGAGCACCGAGGAGTAATTGAGAAGGGCCCCGGGGCAACACCCGGGGCCCTTTCTGGCCAAGTGCCATATGAAAGCATGAGCCGCCGTCTGCTGGGCGGCGGATGAAACAGGAGAGGAGCTACGATGGCTGCAGGCAAAACCTTCTATGACATCCTGGGCGTATCCAAGAGCGCCTCCGACAAAGAGATCAAGAGCGCGTTTCGCAAGCTCGCGCAAAAATATCACCCCGATGCCGGCGGCGACGAGGCCAAGTTTAAGGAGATCAGCGAGGCCTACGAGACGCTTTCGGACGAGAAGAAGCGCAAAGAGTACGACCAGATGCTCATGTTCGGCGGCATGCCGGGCGCGGGCGGCGCGTATGGCGGCGGCTACGGTGCCGGCGCGGGCGCCAGCGGCTGGGGCGATATCTTCGACAGCATCTTCAGCGGCAATGGCGCCTGGGGTAGCGATTGGGGCTCGGGCTTTGCCGGGGCTGCGGGCGCTGCCGGTGCCGGCGCGGGTCGCAGCCGCGCTCGCAAGGGCGGCGACCTATCGCTGACCGTCGATGTGACGGCCGAGGACGCGTTTCGCGGCGTGACGCACAAGGTCACCTACCGCATTCCCTCGACGGGCGAGCAGCAGACCATTACGGTCTCGGTTCCCGCGGGCGCCGTGGATGGTGGCAAGCTGCGCTACAAGCGTCGCGGCGAGTATGGCGTTGCGGGTGGCGAGCGCGGCGATCTGGTCGTGACCACGCACGTGGAGGAGCATCCGCTGTTTAAGCGTAAAGGTGCCGACGTGACCATGGAGGTGCCGATCTCGGTCTACGAGGCGGCGCTCGGCTGCACGGTGGACGTGCCGACGCCCGGCGGTGCGACGGTCCGTTTGAAAGTGCCCGCGGGTACCCAGACGGGCAAGAAGTTCCGCTTTAAGGAAATGGGGGCGCCCGACGTTAAGCACCGTGGCCGTACGGGCGCGCTGCTCGTCGAGATCAAGGTGCAGGTCCCCACGAACCTGTCCGATGACGAGCGCGATGCCATGACCAAGCTGCGCGAGGTCGACACGCGCGATTATCGCGAGAAGGTCAACCGTTACAAGGCGACGTACTAGGGCGGTCGTGGCGCACACCCGCGCCCGCGGGCTTATGATGGACGATAACGAGACGGAAAGGGGTCAGGTAGCATGGCCGAGGACAATAGGAACAAACCGCTGTACATGATCAGCGTGGCGGCCGAGTTGACCGGCATGCATCCGCAGACTCTGCGCGTCTACGAGTCCAAGGGCCTGGTGAACCCCCAGCGCTCGGGCGGCAACACGCGTCTGTATTCGCGTGCCGATATCGAGCGCCTGGAGCTCATCAACCAGCTGACCGACGAGGGCATCAACCTTGCCGGCGTGGTGCGCATCCTCGATATGAAGGAGCGTGCCGAGGAGCGCGAGCGCGAGAACGAAAAACTCCGCGCACGCGTGCGCCAGCTCGAGGACGAGCTGCACGAGTACAAGATGCAGAAGAAGATCACCGCCCTGGCCCCGCGCGACGGCTCGGTTAACCCCGAGCAAGTCATGCGCAAGCTGCTGGGCGCGGGAACCGATTTGTAGTTACGCGGGATGCATTCGGGCAATCTGGCATTCAACTTCATGATCCCTTGGGGACGGAGGAAAACGGATCACTGAGGGGGTCGACC
>URWM01000097.1 GCA_900551655.1 uncultured Collinsella sp. | reverse complement strand
TCTACACCTAAGCCTTCGTCGGCAGCGTCAGATGTGTATAAGAGACAGCATCAAGGGCATCCACGATGCCCGTGCCGCCGCTCGCCACGATGAGAAGCATGGCGAGTAGCCGTCACGCCCACCCATAACAACCTGGCTATAGCAAAGCGGGGGCGAACGTATCGAAACGTCCGCCCCCGCTCATTCTTCAAGCGCTATTTCTACCATTTCTACCCCGTCCCCAAATAGCAGGCGGCGTGGCTACTCGTCCTGAGGCTCCTCGTCGGAGCTTGGCTCGGACGCCGGCTCAGGTGCAGGTGCCGGCTCAGGCTCAGGCTCAGGTGCAGGCTCGGACTCAGATGCCGTCTCAGGCTCGGGCGCCGGCTCAGGCTCGGTCGCGGGAGCGGGTGCAGGTGCCGGCGAAGCATCCGGAGCACCGTAACCCGAAGGAGCGGACTTCTTCTCGAAGGGCAACACAAAAGTCAGGACGTCGTCCTTATCCTCATCGGCCCACTCGCTTGCATAGCGTGCGGCCCAATAGCCAACGGCACGGTGCTTGAGCATCTTGCCAAAGACCATAAGAAATACGGTGACGAAAGCGACCAGCACCAAGAACAGCGCGAGCGTGACGCCACCGCCGGTAACAATAGCCTCAATAGCCGTAGGACGATAGTAGTAGCTATACATACCGACAGAGGCAATGGCGCCAAAGACGGCCGTCAAGATCCATGTAACAACGTTGGAAACCAGGCCCGTCAAAAACTCGGGAAGAAACGAAGCACAGAACAGCTTGGTCTTATTGTTCTTAAAGGCCGCCCAAACCTTATCGAGCGAAAACGCACTCTCGACGCGACCGGTCACCGCAAAGTGCATCACGGCAATGTCGGCGAACATCTTAAAGAAAACCCCCAGGACCACCGTGACAATCAAGGCCAGGACAAGCAGGCCAAGTGAGCCAAACAGCGCAGCCTCGAGCGCATAAGAGCCGTAATACGAATACGAGCCCGCGGCGCCAATTACCACGCTCTCCACCAGCGAAAGCACTACACCGATAACGGGAATGGCAGCGATAACCTCGAGCACGACCGAAATAACGCTCGAAAAGACTCCAAGGCCAAACGATGTGGAACGCATCAACGGACGATCCATACCGTCTTCAATCTTAAGCGACAGATCGCGACCCCACTCGATGCCAAAGCCCGAACCGCACACGCTCGCCACGTAGGCGGCCAAAAAGCCGATGGCAGCTGCAATACCGCCGATAACGGGGATGAACAGAACGAGCACCGACACGACACAGATAAGCGCCGGCAAAAAAGCAATCTGGCACACGCGCTGCAGCACGCCCGGAGTCTTGGTCATATCCTCAAACGCCTGAGCCACACAGCCCTTGGACGCGTTCATGGGAGGCTGAGGGACAAATTGCTGAGGCTGACCCTGAGGCGCGGAAGCTGCAGCACCGGCATTAGGAGCGCCGCACACACCGCAGAACTTGTCGTTATCGCCCATGGGGGCGCCACACTGCGAACAGAACATCGAAATCATCCCTTCGTATCTAGAGCGAATCACCTGGATCGCAAACGATGTCTTTGACAACATTATCGCCCAATGTGGGGGCAAATACTCCAAGATGACCAATTTGCAGCGTAGGCGGCCTTATTCAATGATTCGAAGGGTGCGTCCGCGCTAGTTCGTGCCGCGGAAGCCCTTGCCGACGATTTCGGAGCTATCGACGATGGTGATGAAGGCGCCAGGGTCAATCTCGCGGGTATAGCGGCGCAGTTGCACTGCCTCGCGACGGCTCAGCACGCTCATGATCACCGTGACGCACTTGCCCGAGAAGGCACCGTAGCCACGGCTGATCGTTGCCGTGCGGTTGAGATGCTTGACGATAAACTCCTCGACTTTGCGCGGTTCGGCGCAAATAATCGTACAGACCTTACGAAGGTGAATGCTCTCGATGGCCTTATCGACCACGAGCGTCTTGGCAAACAGGCCAAGTACGCAGTACAGGCCGACGCGCGGGCCATACAGGAAAGCCGCGACGGTCACGATGCCGATATCGACCAGCAACAAGGCGCGTCCGATCTCGAGCGTCGTACGACGCTTGAGGATCATGGCAAGGATGTCGGTGCCGCCCGTCGAGGCGCCAATGTCAAAGACAATGGCACTGCCCAGCGCCGGCAAGATGACGGCAAAACACAGGTCGAGCCACATATCGCCCGTCATCGAAACATCCGTCGGGATGAAGAGCTCAAACAGCGAGACGTAGGCCGAAAGCGCAAACGAGGCAAAGACGCTCCAAAGGATTGCCTTGCGCTCCAAAAAGATAAAGCCCAGGATGACCAGGACCGCGTTGATAATCCACATAAAGACGCCGACGGGCAGAGTCGGGAACAGCGTGGAAAGAATGACCGACACGCCCGAGGTGCCGCCGAAGGCAAAGTGATTGGGGGTTTTAAAGGCAACGATGGCGAACGCCGTGAGGATCAGGCCCAGGTTGAGCTCGGCAAAAAAGCGCGGAAAGCCTGGCTCCTGGCTGCGCTTGCGGCCGGCGCGCTCGCCACGTTCGATATCCTCGCGACCGACCACGCGCTCCATCGGCACTACGGGAGGACGATGTACCTCCTCGGCGGCACGCGACGCCGCCTCTGCCGCAGCGGCTTCAATCGCCCATGCCTTGCTTTCGGTCTCGTGTTCGTCGGCCATTACGGCAACCCCTCGTTAACAATTTGGAAACAATGCGCCCATTAGGGTAACGCGGAACGCGAAGATTGCAACCCTTAGTTAGACGAGCGGTATGACCGCATCGAGGGCATATAGAAAACGGCCGGCCGCGCTTTTGCTTGCGCGGTCGACCGTTTGACGTTTACGCAGATAAAACCTGCCAAAACAAACCTGTCCCTTTTTGGTAGGTTACTCGTGCTGGCTGGTACGGTGCTCGTACTCCTCGGGGGTGACGACATCCTCGATGCGCAGGTTGACGCCTGCCACCTCAAGGCCGGTCATCGCGGCCAGACGCTCGGTGACGCGCACCTTAACGTCGTCAAAGATCGCAGGCGCATAGGCGCCGTACTCGATGATGACCGAGATGTTGACGACCACGCGGTTGTCATCGGTGACCTCAACCGTCACGCCCTTGGTCAGGTTCTCGGCACCAAACTGCTCCTGCACAAAGTGCATGAGGTTACCCTTCATGCCCAGGACGTGCGGAACCTCGCGGGTGGCCATGGCAACGATCTTCTCGATCACGCCGTTGGAATAGGTCAGCGAGTCCTCGGACTCGTCCGTTTCCTCGTCGTCCATCTCCTCGTTGTCCTCGTCCGCATCGGACTCGGCCTCGACGAGCGCCTCGTCCTCGAGCGTCACGTCCCCGGCATCGGCGACGGCCTCATTCGCCTCGAGCTCGGTATCGGCCACATCGACCTTCGTGTCAAAAGCCATGGTTCCTCCTTATGCCTGCCGCGGATGCGACAGTCGAATACGTATTAGCGGCCGCTAAACAGGCGGCCGAAGAAGTTGACGATACCGTTCTCCCCGTCGCGAATCTGGCCGATCACGGCGCCGATCAGCACAAAGAATGCGATGACGAGCGTGTCCCACAGGCCCAACGTAAGTACCAGCACAGCGAGGATAAAGCCTGCCACGGCGCCGAGCGTAGTGTTGGGATGGCGCACGGCATAGCTCCAGATAGCAGCGCCCGTACCTTTGATGAGACCCATGGCCTCGTCGAAGTCGTTGGCGGCGCTGTCGTGCTGCTCGCCGGCCTCGGGCTTGGCGTCGGCGGACTCGCCTGCCGGCGTAGCGTTCTGGTCGATCGTCAGGCGCGGCGTGCGGGCGGTCTTGTCTTGGTTGGTATCACTCACCGGAAACCTCCACGGTCTGGACGGTAGTCTTGGACGGCAAAAAACGAACGCGTGCGATCGTACCCGGCGTGCCGAGCATGGTGTCGCAGGCCTCCTCGATACGTTGCTGCATCGCGGCTGCAAGGGAGGCCATATCCCGGTCGTCGAGCGCGATGGCGTCGACCTTAAAACGGACGCGCGATTCGTCGGAGCCCTGCACGCGTGCCTCGACATGCTCGACCATCACTCGGTCGTCGCGCTCTGCCGCGGTGCGAGCACACGAGGAGAGGGCAGCGAGCGTGACCTCGATATTGTGCTCCCCCGCCGGATGCACGCAGGACGGCTCGCGACGAGCAAACATCAGGCGGAAGAAACCCACGAGCACGCCGAGTGCCACGACACCGCCGCACGCCGTAACAACGATGCGAGGCAGCGGATCGCGCATCAGCAGCATAAAGCGATAGGTATATGGCCCCCAAAACTGGCAGACTAACGTACCCAGCGCCACGACGGCGGCGGCAAGATACACGATCGCCAGGGCTCGTTTGAGCACGCGCATGCAGCGCTCCCTTCAGGTTTCGGTCCACAGAATGCAAAACGATTCGCATCATTATAAAAGAGCCGGGTCCGGTGCCTCATTGCACGCGGATCCGGCTCATCTATTCCACGAGGCTTGCATGCTCGCTTCATTATGCCCAGATATGCACGGCTTAACCCGTGCAGGCGCTACTCCTCCTCGAGGGCAGCGATGACCTCGTCGGTCATGTCCATGGTGCTGTAGACATCCTGGACGTCGTCGAGCTCCTCAAGACGGTCGATGAGGCGCTGGACCTTCTTGGCGTCGGTACCGGAGACCTCGGTCGGGGTGGTCGGGACCATGGTGGTCTCGGAGCCCTTGACCTGGACGCCCTGCTCCTCGAGCGCCTTGGAGACAGCCATGACGTCGTTAGCAGCGGTCCAGACAATCCACTCCTCGCCGGCGTCCTCGTAGTCCTCGCCACCGGCCTCGGCGATGGCCATCATGAACTCATCCTCGTCACCGGCAGCACCGTTGGCGATCATGGTCTCCTTCTTGGCGTTCTCGTCCAGGATCTCCTTGGCGACGACGATCTGGCCCTTGCGCTCAAACTGGAAGGCGACGGAGCCCGAGGTGCCCAGGTTGCCACCAGCGTGGGAGAAGGCGGAACGGACATCAGCGGCGGTGCGGTTGCGGTTGTCGGTCAGGCAGTCAACGTAGACGGCGACACCGGCGGGACCATAGCCCTCGTACACGATGTTCTCGTAGACAGCGGCGTCGGCACCCGAACCGAAGGCCTTGTCGATAGCGGACTTGATCTTGTCCTTGGGCATGGACTGAGCCTTGGCCTTAGCAACAGCAGCAGCGAGGCTGGCGTTGTTCTCAGGCAGCGGGTCGCCGCCGAGACGGGCAGCAACGGTGATGTTGCGGCTGAGCTTGGAGAAGAGGGCGGAACGCTTGGCGTCCTGCGCGCCCTTACGATGCTTGGTTGTGGCCCACTTAGAGTGTCCGGACATACGTGTCTCCTATCGGTTTCGACCTAAAGCCCAGCGCAGATGCTCGGGCAATATAAACAAACGTCGTTATGATATACCTACTAGCCTGCGAGATAAACCCCAAAATGAAGGCGTCGTGATGATGGCCCCTTTGGTGCAGCAAAGAAACCTGACCCCAATGCACCAGGTTAGGACCAGAGGAAGTCACTGCGGGTGACGGTGGCGCCGATGGCGAAGGGCATGCAGGCGATGACCGGATACAGGTAGCGCATGTAGGTCGAGCCGTTACATGGACCGATCAGGCACACGGCGAGCACGCCCAGCAGCGGTATCCAGATGGCCAGCGCGCGCCACGAATGGCGGCGCAACAGGTAAACCACCACGACGACCATGATCCACACATAGGTGGCCGAGCTCATGGTGAGCGAGATAAACGGGATGCGCTGCACCGCCACGCGGTACAGGTTAATCAGGTGGTCGCACCAGCGCACAACCTTGCTATCGACCGGATGGAAGTCAAAGTACTTGAGGTTATCGGGCTTCGCCATGATCTCGGCACTGCGCGCCGTGCTGTAGACCCACGCATCGCGAGCGCTCGGATAGAAGTACCCATAGTAGTTATTGACGAGCGCCGAGATATAGCACTCGGGGTCCTTTTTGAACATCTGGGCCCACACCTCAAAATAGGCCTTGATGTCCTCCTGCGAGGCGTACTCATTGAAGCAGTTTTTGACGGCATCCGACTTGTCGGGGTTGTAGCGACGGCCCAGGTTCTCGTACTTAAGCACGCGATCGATCACAGCGCGCTCCTCATCGGTCACCAAGCCGTCGCAGGGAGCTTCCACGATGGTGCCGTCCTCCTTAACCGTGGGGTTGACGCCCGAGTTGAGGCCATCGTGCCTGTCTCTTATACACATCTGACGCTGCCG
>URWM01000096.1 GCA_900551655.1 uncultured Collinsella sp. | reverse complement strand
TGCCGATGATAGCCGTAATGATGCCGCGGTAAACCGGGGCCTCGTCCCAGCTGCGGTCGGCACCGCGCTCCCAGCCAAATGCCTCGCAGATAGCGCTCGACGTAACGCCCGGTAGCACGCAGGCGGCCAAGAAGCTCGCCGCGACCAGGCCCGAGGCAAACAGTACCGTGGACCACTGACCCGCAATAGGCTCCAGCGCGCGGGCAGCATCGGCGGCATCGCTAATCTGAATACCCGCCGGGAACAACACCGTACCGGTCGTGATGATAATAAAGCCGGCAATGATATCGGCGGCAAGCGAGCCGCTCACAGTATCGATGCGCTGCAGCACGATATCGTCCTCGCCCGCGTTCTTATCGACCACGTTGTTCTGCGCCAAGAAAATCATCCACGGCGCGATGGTGGTACCGATCGTTGCGACCACGAGCGACACGTAGCTGGGGTCATTTTGAATGTTAGGCACGACCAGGTCGACCGCGACCTCACCCCAGTTGGGGCCAGCCATAAACGCGGCGACAATATAGGTCACGAAGACGCAGCTTACCAGCAGCAGAATCTTCTCGATGCGCTGGAAACTACCCGACATGGTAAGCATCCACACCAGCAGCGCTACCAACGGCACCGAGATGCTCGCCGGCACGCCAAAGAGAGCAAGGCCGCTGGCGATGCCCGCAAACTCCGAAATGGTCACAGCCGTGTTGGCGATCAACAGCGCCGCCATAGCAAGTACACTCTTGCGCACGCCAAAGCGCTCGCGAATGAGCGATGCCAGGCCCTTGCCCGTGACGCAGCCGCAGCGCGCCGCGGTCTCCTGCGTCACGATGAGCAGCACAGTCATGACGGGAAGCATCCAGAGCATCTTGTAGCCATAGCTGGCGCCCGCGCTGGAATACGTTGCAATGCCGCCGGCGTCATTGCCCGAAAGCGCCGCCAGCAGACCGGGACCCATAGCGCCAAAGATGGCCGCGATGGTCAACTTTTGCTTGGTGCCCGACTTTTGCTTGGTATTTTGCACGCGACCACCTAACCAATGACCGACATGGTGAGCAGCACCGCAGCGGCGCAGTACGCTACGCACGAGATCATGACGGCAATAACGTTCATGGCGGTGCCCGACGTGTTGAGGTCATGCTCGTCACGCCAGAACAGCACCATCAGGTAAATCACGGCGCTCATGTTGCCAACCAGGCAAATGATGGCAGCGATATTAAAGCAGCCGGTAAAGAGCTGCTCCTCAAACATAGAGGCATCGGGGAACGCGGCGGTGCGCACCAGCTGGGCGCACAGATAGGTCACGAGTGACAGAATCAGGCCCATGCCCGTGCTCTGGAAGAAGAACCCCAGATATGGCTTGGGCTCGTCGTCGTGACCGTCATACTCGAGGAAGTAGTTCTTGACGAACGACACCATGCGCGAGGCAGCCAGCAGCACGAGCGGCATGGCGCACATGGGGAACACCACCAGATGCGCGGAGCCCAGCGCCGTCCCCAGCACCGTCGCCATAATGCACGAGGCGATGCCCCACACGACGACCCAGTACTGACGATGCACGAACCAGCTGAGCACGTTCGTCGAGTCGTCCGACGCGCTATCGCCCGAGCCGACACCGGCGATCTGCAGGTCCTCCTGATGCTCCTCGGCGATAACGTCCATGGCGTCGTCGAAGGTCACGATGCCCAGGATATGACGGTTCTCGTCGCAGACAGGGATGGCAACCAGGTCGTACTTGGTCATCTCGTCCGTCACGTCTTCCTGGTCCTCGTCGGGCGACACGTAGACCAGGTCGCGATAGGCGAGCTGGCCCAGCGTGGCATCGCGGTCGGCCACGATCAACGTGCGCAGCGAGAGCACGCCGGTGAGCATGCCGCTCGGATCCTCGGTATAGACGTAATAGACACTCTCAAAGTCCTCGTCGAGTTTGCGAATCGCCTCGATGGCATCGCCGACCGTCGCCGTGGCGGGCAGCGAGACAAACTCCGAGGTCATGATGCGACCGGCAGTGTTGTCCTCGTAGCCCAGCAGGTTACGAATCGCCTTCTCCTCCTTGACACCCATCAGGCGCAGGAGCTTCTCGGCCTTCTCATAATCGAGCTCGTCGATCAGGTCGGCAGCGTCGTCCGGATCCATCATGGCCAGCATCGACGATGCGTCCGTGTCGGACAGGCCCTCGAGCATCTCGGTCATGAGCTCGTCGTCATCGAACTCCGAGATGGCCTCGGCGGCCTGTGCCGTATCGAGCTGCGCGAACACCTGCGCGCGCAGGCGCGGGTCGAGCTGCTCGATGATGTCAGCGATGTCGGCAGGATGCAGCTCGCCAAGCGTCTTGTGCGACACCGAGAGCTGGATGTTCTTAGTCGAGCGATCGAGCAGGTCCATGTAAGACCAGGCAATAATGTCCTCGCTGAGCGGCTTGCCCAGGTGCTTCATAAAGCCCTCGACGACATGCTCGAGTGTGGGGCTGATCGCGCGCAGCAGACCGCGGGCGCCGACCTCGGCACCCAGCAGGCGCAGCTGATTTTCGCCCGACATGGAGAACTTGATGTCGTTGACGCGCACGACCTTCATGCCCTGCGTGTCGACAATTTGCTTGTTAAGCACGTCGCGGGCGAGTAAGAGTTCGGTCGGCTGCAGGTACGAAAAACGGATTTCGGTGGCCGATGTCTTAAGGTGTACACCCGTCTCGTCGATACGGTCGACCCATTTGCGCCAGCTGATCATAAACGGCGTCTTGCCGGGACCGCGGAACGCGAGCGACGTCACGTGCGGAAAAACTTCGCCGGTAGCAATGCCAAAATCGTTAACCACGCCGAGCTTTTCGCCGTCGACGTCCAAGACCGGCAATTTGAGCATCTCACTCAGATAATTCAATGGTGCTCCCCATCATTATTCCTGCGGACCGCGCGACCATGCCGGCACGCAATCCGTGGACTTTTAGATATGTATACGCATGCGCGGGCGGCACGCCGCTCGGCGCTCACACCCCGTGCACGCGCAGAAAGCACCTGCATGGGGTCATCGACTGTATGGTCGAGGTTTGGATTTCACCTGTAACCTTTCTCTTGACCCTCATTAACCGCAGTAACTATAGCATCAGCATCGCGCTGCGGCGCCGAATTTATGCGCTGCACATTGCAGGCATACCAAACGCTGACGCATCCGTGACAGAGAGCCGGATGAGCACGGTGGAACAAAGCGATTAAGACCGTCCTAAACGACCGGTCGTTTAAGCACGTCCCCGATGACTACTCTGTGGTGTCGTCGTCCTCGGGGAGTTGGGGGAACACGGCGTTTTTGGGCATGGTGACCTTCGTCAGCGAGGTGAGCTTTTTGCTCAGCGATGTGTCCGTCTTGACCAGGTCGCTGAGCGTCACGATCTTGTAGCCGTCGGCGACAAGGCCATCGATAATCTGCGGCAGTGCCTCGAGCGTCTGCTCGGCACACTCATCGCTATCGGTGAGCAGCACAATATTGCCCGGCGTCATCGAGTCGAGCACGGTCGATACCTGCTCGTCGGCACCGTTGAGCAGCCAGTCGCCCGAATCGATATTCCACGAAACCACGGCGGACACCAGGTCCATCGAGTCAATCCAGTTTTGCTCGTCAAACGCGGCGTAGGGGGCACGCAGCAGCATCGTCTCGACGCCGGTCGCCGACTTAATCGACTCGGTGCCCTTCGTGATCTGCTTGCGCACCGTCTCGCGATCCTCGCCCTTGAGAGAATCATCGCTGTAGCTGTTGGAACCAATCTCGCACCCGGCATCGACAATCGCTTTGGCAGTAGCGGGCGAGGCTTCCGCGGCATCGCCCGAAAGGAAGAACGTCGCCGTGACGCCCTTTTCCTTGAGCACCTGCAAGATCTGCTTGGTCGCGCCGCTCGGACCCTCGTCAAATGTCAGGGCCACGTACTTTTCGTTGCCCTTGGGCGCTACGCTTGCGCACTCGACCACGCAGTCGGTGGCGGGCACGACCTCGCCGCGGTCCTGCGTCTTGCCCGACTGCTCGCCGACCCATACCTCGGAGCGGCCCTGAACGCCCCAGGTTTTGACATACTCAATGGCACCCGTGCCCTCGACCTTAAGCTTTGGCTCGATAGTCGTGGCCTGGACCTCGTGCTTTTCGTACACGTTGCGGCCATCCTTGACCGTCACCTTCTCGCCACCCTCAAGTTCGCGGCTATCCCATTTGCCCTGCTTCACGCGCTTGCCGTCGACCTTCACCGACAGCTTTTCGCCCCCATGGCGCTTGAGCACGCTGTCATCGACGGCCAGCAGGTCGCCTGCGTCGTAGGTGTCAGTCAACTCCTGTTCGTCAATGAGATTCTGCAGCGTAGAGCCCACGCGCACCGCGGTCTTTTGCCCGTTGAGCTCCACGTCCACGCTGCGGTTGACGTAGCCCACGACGGCAGCGATAAACAGCACGAGCGCGCAACCCACGGCGATCAGCGCATAGGGCAGGCGAGACGAACGACGGGGTGTGCGGCTGTTGCCGATGCGAGCGCTGCGGTCGCTAAAGCCGCGGCTATGGTTGAGATACATCGCGCCGGGCTTACGGTGACGCTTGCGCTGACCGCTGGGCAGCTGCCCCAGGTCGCGGCGCGCCGTCGGACGCGCACCCGAATGCCCGTTTAAGTTGGATCCGTTTTGGCGCATATGCCCTCCCCCATAAACACAGCGAGCCGGAGCAACATGTCTCCGGCTCGCCTCCCATCATTTGGTACGTCGCTATTTGCTAGCTTTTGACGAGCCCCCGCTCGCCTTTTGATATTCGTCCTTAAAGGCCTTGAACATACCGCGCGTCTTGCCGAGCTGCTTGCCCAGTGCGCGGCTGCCCTTGTCCACGGCGACCGACCCCTTGTCATCGAGCACCTTGGCGCCCTTCTTGACCTTATCGCCCACCACGACACTGGCCTCGGCAGCCTTAGCGGCCGCGCCGCCCGAATACCCAAGCGTCTTGACCTCGTCCGAGACAATCATCGCGCCGTTCTCGTAGCCGCGCAGCATCGTCGGCGGCACCTGCGTGTCGCCCACCAACATGCTCGATGCGGCGCTGGCGGTCACATAGAACGTCTGCACAATGCCCGAGCGCGGCTTGAACTCAACGTCCGAGCAGTAGCCCACGACATCGCCCGATTCCGTGCGCACGTCCATGCCAACCCAGATGATGCAATCGTCCAGGTTAATATCGAGGCGCTTGGCCGCGGCGGCATCGTAGGTGCCCTTGACGTCGTCGACCGCGACAGCACCCTCATAGACGCCGATGGCATCGAGCGCCACAAACCGGTCGGGGCGCTCGATCATGCCCGCGATATCGGACTGGCGAACCATAAAGCCCACCACGCGCGTACCGCCCGGGGTAAAGACGGGAAAGTGAATCTTGCCGAGCTTTTTAGGGCTGCGCGGCGTGCCGTCCTTTTTGGTGCGCTTGTCTTCGGCAGGCTTACGATAAACCTTGACGCCGACAAAATCCCCTGCGCGCATTATGCCTCGGTCGAGGACTCCGTGGCCTCGGTGCCGGCCTCGGTGACGTTCTCGACCACGACGTCGGCAGCGGGCGTCACGTTGCCGCCCGAGATGGCGTCGTTGAGCTGCTCGCGAAGCTGGTCCATGCGCTCGCGGGCCAGGTCGACCTTGGCGCGCAGGTCATCGGTCTTGGCGTCGACCATCGGACCAAAGTCGTTGACCGCGGCACGAGCTTCCTCGGCACTGTGCTCGTAGGTGTCACGCATGTTGTCCCAGGCGTCGTTGGCGATATCGGCGGCCATGGCGCGGGTCTCGGCACCCGAGCGCGGGGCCAGAGCAACGCCGATGATAGCGCCGGCGGCAGCACCAAAGAGCGCACCGGAGACAAAGCTGAAAGTCTTTCCCATGATCATTCCTCTCCTGCGGGCACCTCGATGCCCACCGTTTGAATGCTGTCCATTATACCCGCAGCGCAACACTTGCCGTCGCGCTCATCTGCGTACGGTAAAAGCGCAGGTACATGATGGTGATAAGCGAGTGAGCCTACTCCTGCGGCATAGCCGGCATGGCGACCGTGGCGGCCGGGTTCTCGCCGGCGCCATCGACGAGCGGCAGGTTGCCCTCGTGCGCCGAGCCGGACGGGGCCGTTGCCGCACCGCCAAAGACGGCCGCGGGGGCCTCGTGGTTCTCGGCGACCGCACCCTCGGTATCGATTGGCATCTGCGGCTCGTCGTCAAAGCTCGGGACGTCTTGGGGCTCCGCAGGCTCGGGCTCGGCAGGTGTCTCGGCAACGGGCTCAGTGTCGGCGTCGGCAG
>URWM01000095.1 GCA_900551655.1 uncultured Collinsella sp. | reverse complement strand
CATTCAAAAGGCAAGGCATGACCAGAAGGTCTATGCCTTGCCTTTTTCATGCCAACTTGTTCGCTCTGGATGTCGCTCGCTGGCTGCGCCAAAACATTGAAGGTCGCGTGGCTCGGGCGTGACCGCTGGTCCTCGGCTTCGCCTGCGGGATCGCTCGACTACCAAACACCTCGCCGCCGGCCGGGCCCCGTCGTCCAAAAATCACCCGTAAAGGCGCGTTTATCTAATTTAATCTATCCCTTGCGGAATGCGGCTTGCTGGCGTTGTCTGGGCATTGATGGCTACGTGGTTCAAGAGGCGGCGGTGCTGTTGCTTGCATTTTTGCAGTTAAAGGGGCCCGTTTCCCTGGGTTGGGGAAACGGGCCTCTATTTGTCTCTGGGCTTGTGGATTGGCGAAGGCAATAACCGCTGGCGGCTATTTTGAGTTCTTGAGGCGGCGTGTGGCCGTGGCGGTTATTCCGAGTCCTGCGGCGGCGACTGCTGCGAGTGCGATTGCGCTCGGCGCTGCATCGCCCGTGTTCGCGAGCTTGCCGGCGGTCGTATCTGCTTGCTTGCCGCTGCTCGTGTTCGCCTGCTTGGTGGAGCTCGATGGGGCGTCTTTGCCGGTTGCAGGTGAGGCAACGGGCGGTGTCGCCTCGGCGGGTTGCGTCGAGCCGGAGGGAGGCACTGTCTCGGTCGGTTTCGTTATCTCGGGCGAGGCGGCCTTGTCTGCCGCGGCCTTTGCCTCTTCGTATGCCTTGCAGGCGTCGTCATAGGCCGTTTGCGCTTTTTTCAAATTGTCGAGGAGCGCATCTCGCCAGGCTGTGAACCGGTCGATATCGGCTTTATATTTCTCTACAGCACGTTCACAGTCATTAACTCGTCTTTCCTCTCTTCTGAGGCGGTACTGGAACTCGCGGAGCTCCGTTTCGCAATAGTTTACGTGCGTTTTTGCCGATATGATCTCACTGTGCAACTGCTTTATTTGCTGTTTAGTAGTTTCGACAAACTCCTCGTAGCCGAGTGCTTCGAGTGTCTTAAGCATCTCATGTTTCTTCTCTAATTCTGCCTGGAGCTCGCTTACCCGGTTGATGGCCCCGTCGTATTTGGCTTGGGCAGCATCGATGTCCGCTTGCATGGTGGGAAGGAGTTCCCTCCCTTCGGCGGCTTGCGCCGCCATCTTTTCGCGGTACTCTTGAAAACGGGTAATGTCATCATTGAATCTCGCAATTTTCTCGGGACTTGCGGCGTCTTTTGCGGCCTCGAGGTTTTTGAGCGCTTCCTGCATGGCTGCATACGCTTTTTCTTTTGCGGCGGCCGCGTCTTCCGTCTGCAAGGCAACTGCACCGGTGGGGGCGTTGGTTTCTGCCGCGATCGCCGTTACGGGGGCGATTCCCGCGACAAGTGCCGCGGAAAGGGCGATGCCCACAGTTGCTCGTCTTGCTCTTCTTGCGAGAATGTCGTTCATCTCGGCACCTCATTTCAAGGGTCGGCGACTAACTTGGTAGCACTAATGCAAGTATACCAAGTGGTCGACCCGACACTGGCTGGGTGCGCGCCTCTCCGCTTCTTTGGAAACCGAATCCCATTAGAAATGACGAGTTGTTTACGCTTCTTTTGGGCTCACCGTACTATCATGATTCGGATTGAGTGTGAATGATGATAGGGAGCGCCTATACATGATTGAGCTGCTCAGGCGTTTTGGTGGTAAGTTTCGCCGGTATATGGTGATTGGCCCTGCGTGTAAGCTGATCGAAGTGATCTTTGACCTGCTGACGCCGCTGGTGATTGCCCAGATGATCGATAAGGGTATTGGCGCACACGATGTCAACGCCGTTATCCACTACGGCATGGTACTTGGCGCCATGGCTGTGATCGGCATCTCGTTTACGCTCGTCTGCCAAAAGATGGCGGCGCTCACCTCGCAGGGCATGGGCACCGATATCCGCGGTGCGCTCTACCAGCACATCAACAAGTTGAGCTATGCCGAACTCGACCGCTTTGGCACGCCGTCGCTTATCACCCGCATCACCAACGACGTCAACCAGGTGCAGCTCGCTGTGGCGCTGGGCGTACGCATGCTCATCCGCTGGCCCTTCTTGGCGGTGGGCTCTATGTGCGCGGCCCTTGCCATCGACCTTAAGCTCGGCATGATCTTCTTGATCTGCACGCCCGCTATCGGCCTGGTGTTTTGGTTTGTCATGGCGCGCTGTATCCCGTATTACAGGCAGCTGCAGGCAAAGCTCGACCGCATCGCGCTTATCTGCCGCGAGGGGCTTTCGGGCGCCCGCGTGGTCCGTGCGTTTGTGCGCGAGGATCACGAGCGTGAGCGTTTTGCCCAGGCGGCTGACGATCAGGCGCATGTCGCCATCGCGGTGGGCAAGCTCTCCTCGATTCTTAACCCCGTCACATTTTTGGTGATGAACCTGGGTGTGTGCGCCATCCTGTGGGTGGGCGGCATCCAGGTCAACGTGGGCGAGCTCACGCAGGGCCAGGTCATGGCGTTCGTCAACTACATGACGCAGACCCTGACCTCCATCGTGTATGTCGCCAACCTGGTCGTGGTCTTTACCAAGGCGAGCGCCAGTGCGTCGCGTCTCAACGAGGTGCTCAATTGCGTGCCGAGCATCACCGACGAGGGCAACCAGCCGGTCGCGCTGCCCAAGCCGGGCAATGTCGCTCCCGTTCCTGCGCTGAGCTTGAGCCATGCGAGCTTCTCGTTTGGCGCCGGCGCGGCCAATGCTGTCAACGATGTGACGCTGGAACTCCCGCTGGGCAAGACGCTCGGCATTATTGGCGGTACGGGCAGTGGTAAGTCCACGCTCGTCTCGCTCATCCCGCGCCTGTACGACACGGGCGCCGGCAGCGTGTGCGTGATGGGTGCCGACGTGCGCGCTTGGCCGCTCGACCAGCTGCGCCATGTGGTTGCGACTGTTCCGCAGCGCGCGTCGCTCGTGAGCGGCACGATCCGCAGCAACCTAACCTGGCGCGACGAGTCGGCGGCCGACGAGGAGCTTTGGGCGGCGCTCGATATGGCGCAGGCCAGCGAGTTCGTGCGCAACAAGCCGCAGGGGCTCGATACCCCGGTCGAGGCGGGCGGTAAGAACTTCAGCGGTGGCCAACGCCAGCGCCTGACCATCGCGCGCGCCCTGGTGGGCTCGCCTCAGATATTGATCATGGACGATTCTGCCTCGGCGCTCGACTTTAAGACCGACGCGGCGCTTCGCCATGCCATCCGCGAGCGCAGTGTGCGCGGTGCCGCCGAGGGCGGGCTGCCGCTCACGACCGTCATCGTGAGCCAACGTGTCTCGACCGTGCGCGACGCCGATATGATCTGCGTACTTGACCACGGTTCGGTCGCGGGCCTGGGCGCGCACGATGAGCTCTACACGACCTGCCAGCTCTACCGCGAGATTTGCCAGTCGCAGCTTCGCCGCGAGGAGCTCGAGGGTCAGCAGGGGAGCACGACGCCCGCGTCCGCTCCGACCGTCCCCGCATCTGTCTGCGCAAAGGAGGGCTGCTAAATGAATCCGTACACTTCCTCCGGTTCGGTCGCCACGATGACGGCCAACGTGTCCGGTAACGATAGCCTCAACGACCTGGGCGACGGCCCGCGCCAGCCTGGCGACCCCGAGCGCTATCCCGTGGGTGCGGTGACCCGCCGCCTGCTGGGCTATGTTCGCCCGCACCGCGTCTCGTTTACGGCATCGTTTGTGAGCGCCGCAATCTCGGTGATCTTGCAACTCTATACGCCCATCCTCATTGGCGAGGGCATCGACCTTATCGTCGCCGCCGGACAGGTGGACTTCGATGCGCTGCTGCCGCTTGTCACCAAGCTCGCGATTGTCGTCGTAGGTGCTGCGGCCTTCCAGCGGCTGCAGGGCTACTGCGTTAACCGTCTGTCCTACGAGACGGTGCGCGACATGCGCGTTGAGGCGAGCGACAAGCTCAGCCGCATGCCGCTCAGCTTTATCGACGGCCATGCCCACGGCGACCTCATGAGCCGCGTGGTCAACGATGTCGATCAGGTGGGTGACGGCCTGCTGCAGGGCTTTACGCAGCTCTTTACCGGCGTCATCACCATCGTGGGCACGCTCGCGTTTATGCTCTCCATCAACCTGACCATGACGCTTGTGGTGGTGCTCGTCACGCCGC
Source organism: uncultured Collinsella sp. (assembly GCA_900551655.1). Classification (GTDB taxonomy): domain Bacteria; phylum Actinomycetota; class Coriobacteriia; order Coriobacteriales; family Coriobacteriaceae; genus Collinsella. Next base: position 2,149 of record URWM01000095.1, on the reverse strand, counting down.
TTTCCGTCTTTGCGGCCGGTGCCATCGCCAAGCTCTCCAATAAAAGCTTTACGGCCCAGCAGCGTATTCAGGGTCAGCTGGGCGGTCATATCGAGGAGTATGTGGGTGAGCAAAAGCTTGTCGACGCTTTTGCCTATGGCTCCAGCGCGCAGCTGCGCTTTGATGCCCTTAACGCCGAGCTCTATACGGCGGGCGAGCGCGCGCAGTTTATGGGTTCGCTTTCTAACCCCGGTACGCGCTTCATCAATAACATCATCTACGCCGTGGTCGCCGTGATTGGCTGCGCGGGCGTGATCACGGGCGTACCTGCGGCGCTCACGGTGGGCGGCGTGCAAATCTTTCTGTCCTATGCTAACCAGTACACCAAGCCATTCAACGAGGTCACCAACGTCATTACGCAAATCCAGACGGCGTATGCCTCGGCACGTCGTATGTTTGCGTTGCTCGATGCCCGCGAGCAGGAGCCCGATGCGCCAGATGCCGTGGAACTTGCCGCCCCGCGGGGCGAGGTGACCTTTGAACACGTGGACTTTAGCTATGTGCCCGACCGCAAGCTGCTGCAGGATATCTGCATCGAGGCCAAGCCCGGCATGCGTTTTGCCCTGGTCGGCCCCACGGGCTGCGGAAAGACAACGCTCATCAATTTGCTGCTGCGGTTTTACGATATCGATGCCGGACGCATCATGGTCGATGGCCGGTCTTCGCGTGACTACACGCGCGCAAGCCTGCGCCGCGCCTTTGGCATGGTGCTGCAGGATACGTGGCTGTTCGAGGGCACGGTGGCGGAAAATATCGCTTACGGTTGCCCGGATGCCACGCGTGAACAGGTTATCGAAGCCGCCAAGCGCGCGCACGCGCACAAGTTTATCGTGCAGCTGCCAAGCGGCTACGATACGGTCATCGGCGAGGACGGCGGCATGTTTAGCCAGGGTCAAAAACAGCTGCTGTGCATCGCGCGCGTCATGCTCACCGACCCGGCTATCTTGCTGCTGGACGAGGCGACCTCGAGTATCGATACCCGCACCGAGCTGCAGGTGCAGGCGGCATTCGACGAGCTCATGGCCGGTCGCACAAGCTTTGTCGTGGCGCACCGCCTGAGCACCGTCCGCAACGCCGACTGCATTCTGGTGATGCGCGACGGGCAGATTATCGAGCGCGGCACGCACGACGAGCTGCTAGCGGCAGGCGGCTTCTACGCCGAACTCTATCGCAGCCAGTTTGCCCAGTGAGCAAGCCCGTGGGGCAAATTAATCAATCGACAGACGGTGGTTTACATCTGTCACGTTAGTACTAAGATAGTCATCTAATAAATTGCATTAGTGGCTTTAGTTTTGGGGGATACGAGGCAACGTGACTATGACGTGCTCTTTGGTGGTTAACAGCAAGAGCGGTAATACCAGGATGGTTTCGGGTGCGATCAAGCGCGCTCTGCAGGTTGCGGGCGTTGAGTTTGTCCACGCTGCGGCGTTGAGCGACGATGCGGACGCAGATCAGGTTGCGCTCGAGGCGCAGGGCGCCTGCGCGGCCGACACGGTGCTCGTCGGTTTTTGGTGCGACAAGGGCGCGTGCACGCCTTCGGTCGCGGCGTTGCTCTCCGCTTTGCACGGCAAGCGCGTCTTCCTGTTTGGCACCTGCGGTTTTGGCGCCGACCAGAGCTATTACCAGCAGATTATCGACCGCGTGACCTCCAATTTGGCCAACGATGCCGAGCTTGCGGGCTGGGCGATGTGTCAGGGCAAGATGGGCCCCGCGGTCAAGCAGCGCTACGAGGCCATGCTCGAGCAAGATCCCGACAACGCGCGCTATAAGATGCTGCTCGACAACTGGGTTGCCGCAAAGGACCATCCCACCAAGGAAGATTTGGACAACATGGCCACAGCCGCAAAGAAGGCCGTGCTGGGCGAGTAGCTTCGCCGTCTGCGGTTCTTCGTGCAAAACAATACAAACGTGAAAGCCTCGAAATCCCCGAGGCTTTTTTCTTGACACACGTGGGCGCAACCGTGGCAAGCGTTTGGGGTGACATTTTCCATCACCTCGATGACGAGGCCGTTCTGGACAACACGCTCGCATACGTTCGCTGGATGTATGCAGAGTGGGACGGGCTTTCCGGATGGATGGGGTTTCGGAAAGTGCGTCCCAGAATTTGCCC
>URWM01000094.1 GCA_900551655.1 uncultured Collinsella sp. | reverse complement strand
TCTACACCTAAGCCTTCGTCGGCAGCGTCAGATGTGTATAAGAGACAGGCATAGCTCATCGCGGGTTGGCTTTGCCGCCGCCCGCGCACAGAAACAAAAAACTGGAAGATTAAGTTGAAAGGTTAACTCAAATGAAGATCGCTCTAATCAACGAGAATTCTCAGAACTCCAAGAACCCTATGATCGAGGCTGCCCTTAAGAAGGTTGTCGAGCCCATGGGCCACACTGTCTTTAACTATGGCATGTATGCCGACGCCGACTCCAAGCCCCTCACCTACGTGCAGAACGGCATCCTTGCCGCCGTGCTGCTCAACTCCGGCGCTGCCGACTACGTCGTGACCGGCTGCGGCACCGGCGAGGGCGCCATGCTCGCCTGTAACTCCTTCCCCGGCGTGCTGTGCGGCCACGTTGCCGACCCGCTGGATGCCTACACCTTTGCCCAGGTCAACGATGGCAACGCCGTCGCCATGCCCTTCGCGCTCAAGAACGGCTGGGGCCAGGAGCTCAACCTCGAGTACACCTTCGAGAAGCTCTTTGGCTTTGGCTCGGGCAACGGCTACCCCGCCGAGCGCGTTGAGCCCGAGCAGCGCAACAAGAAGATCCTCGACGGCGTGCGCGCTGTGACCATGCGTCCGCTCGTCGACGTCCTGGGCGAGATCGATCAGGACCTGGTGAAGGGCGCACTTGCCGGCGAGCACTTCCAGGAGTACTTCTTTGCCAACGCCACCGACGAGGCCATCATCGCCAAGGTCAAGGAGCTCTTGGGCCTGTAATAAGGCCCACGGGGCGCACCGACCCCCAACAAACCGCCAGACAAAAGGCGCCGCGACGATCCATGTGTCGCGGCGCCTTTTTAGATTGCTATCGCTTGAGTCACCGCAAGGCGGCCGCTCCCCTATTTGCCAAGAGCCTACAGCTCGCAGGCGACCTTGTAGCCGTCGCCGATGGCATCGCGGATGTTGCCGCACTTGTTGGCGTCGCCCAGCGCGTGGGTGGTAACGCCGGCAGCGGCAAGGTCGTCGGCCAGCTTGGTATTGGGGCGGTAGCCCATGGCAAGCACCAGCGTATCGGCATCGGCGATGGTGTGGACCTCGCCGTCCTTCTCGTAGCTGATGGTATCCTCGGTAATCTCGGTCACCTTAGCCTCGGTCAGCACGTGGACGCCCTTGGAGAGCATGCGCGTGATGAGCACCGCGCGACCGGCGCCACCCTCGTTGGCGGCGAGCGTCTTGGTCATCTCGATGACGGTGACATCGCGGTTGGCCGGCGACAGATCGTTGACCAACGGGGCCAGGTAATCGGCCGTCTCGCAGCCAACGGTGCCGCCGCCCACAATGACGATCTTCTTGCCCGGGAAAGCCTTGCCGCCCAGCAGGTCATCAGCCGTCATGACCTGCTTAAAGCCCTGCATAAAGGCCGGGGCGATAGGTTCGGCGCCATAGGCCAGGACAACCTCGTAACCCGCGTAGTCGCGCTGGATGTCCTCGGCGGTCAGCTCGGTACCAAAGACGCATGTGACGCCGGCCTCGGCCAGGCGACGGTACTGATACTTGATCACGCGCGTGAGCTCCTGCTTTGCCGGCGGAACGGCCGCGATGCGCATCTCGCCGCCCGGCTCGTCCTGCTTATCCACGAGCACCACGTTGTGGCCGCGCTTGGCGGCAATGTAGGCTGCCTCCATGCCCGCAGGACCGGCGCCCACAACCAGCACGTTCTTAGCCTCGGCGGCAGGCTCGTAGCCAGCCTCGTCGCGCTCCACGTCCGGATTGACGGTGCAGGAGATGCGCTTGCCAAACATGATGCCGTTCAGGCAGCGCAGGCAGCCAATGCAGGGGCGGATGTCGTCGGCGTTGCCGGCGGCTGCCTTGTTGCAGAACTCGGCATCGCACAGATTGGCGCGGCCCATCATGCAGATGTCGGCAGCGCCGTCCTCGATCAGCTCCTCGGCGATCCAGGCCTCGTTGATACGTCCGACGGTGGCGACGGGAATGTTGACGTGCTTTTTGATCTCGCGCGAGCAGGCGGCATGCGAGGCCTGCTGCGTACCGGCGGCGGGAATCGCGGAGCCGCGCTTGATGGTGGTACCGCCCGACACGTGAATCATGTCGACGCCGGCCTTCTCCAGACGGCGCGAGACATAAATCATGTCATTGAGGGTCAGGCCGCCATCGGTGTACTCGTCGCCCGAGATACGGACGTCGATGATAAAGTCCTTGCCGCAGCGCTCGCGAATCTCGGCGATGACCTCGAGCAGGAAGCGCATGCGGGCGTCGAGCGAGCCGCCGTACTCGTCGGTGCGCTTGTTATAGAGCGGGGTCAAAAAGCCGCCGAGCATGCCGTGGGCGTGTGCCGCATGGACCTCGACGCCGTCGACACCGGCCTTCTGCATGCGCACAGCAGCGTCACCAAACTGATGCGTGAGCTCGTGGATCTCATCGACCGTGATGGGGCGCGGCGCCTCGCGGGCATAGGACGGGCCCACAAAGGACGGAGCGATCAGGCGCGGCGTGCCCGGAATGTTAAAGGCCATGTAGGCGGGATGGAAGAGCTGCGGCATGATCTTGCAGCCATACTCGTGGACGGCTGCGGCGAGCTTTTCCCAGCCGGGGATAAACGTGTCGTCGTAGCAGCACATGTCACCCGGCAGATAGGTATAGGTGGGCTCGACCGTCACGACCTCGGTAATGATGAGGCCCACGCCGCCCTTGGCACGGGCACGGTAATGATCGACCAAGTCGTCGGTCACATAGCCATGATCGGCCAGGTTCGTGGACACCGGCGGCATAAAGACGCGGTTCTTGATCTCGGTCGTACCGACCTTGATCGGGCTAAAGAGCATCGGGTAGGCGGAAGACTCCATACAGGGTTCCTTTCGTTTGAGCCGCTCGGCGGCAGTTGCTAACACACCTATCGTATCAGTAACCGCGCTGTACCCGACCGTACACGCTCCCCCGGCTTTTACTCAGCCCACAAAAAGTTGCGGTGGAATACGGAGTAGATAAGGCCTTTGACAGCCAAAACAGTCCGTATTTCACCGCAACTGATGGGCGGGGTGGAGTTAGAGGCCCAGGTAGGCAGTCATGCCCTCATCCGCCACTCCCTCACCTACAGCGCGCCGTCCAGCATAAGATTCACCTTGAGCACGTTGACCGTGGGCTCGCCGAACACGCCGAGGAAACGGCCCTTGGTGCACGCGGCGATGATGTCGCGCACCTCGTCCTCACTTTTGCCCGTGGCCTTGGCAAGGCGCGGAACCTGGTACTCGGCGGCATCCGGAGAGATCTCCGGGTCGAGGCCGGACCCCGAACACGTCACCAGATCGACGGGCACAGCGTCCATATCGGCATCGGGGTTGGCGGCGCAGATCTTCTTCACGCGCGCATCTATCAGCTGCCGATACTCCTCACTCGCCGGGGACAGGTTGGACGGGGCACCATACGCCATGAGCTCGCCGTCTTCGCCTTCGACAATTGATACGTTCTGGATACGACCCCACATGTGGGCTTCGTCATCAAAGTTCTGGCCGATGAGCTCGGAACCCACAACCTTGCCGTCGACCGTAATGAGCGATCCGTTCGCCTGGTACGGAAACGCAAGCTGCGCGACGCCGGTCACCACGAGCGTGTATCCCAGGCCGCAGACGATGGTAAACAGCACGAACACGCCAAGTGCGCGCGATGCGATACCTTTGAACATACAAACCTCCGTCTACATCATGCCAATGCCGAACAAGGCCAGCAGCATGTCGATAATTTTGATGAATACGAACGGTGCCACGATACCGCCCAGACCCCACACCAACAGGTTGTGGGTCAGCAGCTGGCCGGACGAAAGCTCGCGGTACTTCACGCCTTTCAGGGCGGCAGGAATCAGCGCGACGATGACCAGCGCGTTGTAGATAATGGCGGACAGCACGGCAGACAACGGGCTGGTGAGCCCCAGGATGTTGAGGGCGTCCAACCCGGGGTAGATCGGCGAGAATAGCGCCGGGATGATGGCGAAATACTTGGCGACGTCGTTGGCGACCGAGAAGGTCGTGAGCGAGCCGCGAGTCATGAGCAGTTGCTTGCCGATACGCACGACCTCGATGAGCTTGGTGGGACTGGAGTCGAGGTCGACCATGTTGCCGGCCTCCTTGGCGGCCTGAGTGCCGGTGTTCATGGCCACGGCGACGTCCGCCTGCGCGAGCGCCGGTGCATCGTTGGTGCCATCGCCGGTCATGGCGACCAGGTGACCCTCGCGCTGGAACGCGCGGATCTTCTCGAGCTTGCCCTCGGGGGTGGCCTCGGCCAGGAAGTCGTCCACGCCCGCCTCGGCGGCGATGGCGGCCGCCGTGAGCGGGTTATCGCCCGTCACCATGATGGTCTTGATACCCATGCGGCGCAGGTCGGCGAACTTCTCCTTCACGCCGGACTTGATGATGTCCTTAAGGTAGACGACACCCAGCACACGTCGGTCCTTTGCCACGACCAACGGGGTGCCGCCCACCTTCGCAATGCGTTCGACGGCCTCGTCGCACTCCTTCGAGAACACTCCTCCGGCAGCCTCCACATAAGCGCGAACGGAATCGGCCGCACCCTTGCGGATCTCATTGCCCTCGTAGTTCACGCCGGACATACGCGTTGCCGCGGTGAACGGGATGAACTCCATGCCCTTATCCTCGAGTGTGCGGCCGCGCAGCCCAAACTGCTCCTTGGCGAGCACGACGATGGAGCGGCCCTCGGGGGTCTCATCCGCCAGAGAAGACAGCTGCGCGGCATCGGCGAGTTCTGCCGGATCGACACCGTCGACCGGAATGAACTCAGCGGCCTGGCGGTTGCCCAAGGTGATGGTACCGGTCTTATCGAGCATGAGGATGTCGACGTCACCGGCGGCCTCGATGGCGCGGCCGGACATGGCCAGCACGTTGGCCTCGTTCAGTCGGCTCATGCCGGCGATGCCAATGGCGGACAGCAGCGCACCAATGGTGGTGGGCGCCAGACAGACGAGCAAGGCAACGAGCGTGGTCACAGCGGTGGGGTTCGCCATACCGTTGAGCCCTGCAGAGAAACTCGAGTAGCAGTACAGTGCGAGCGTCACGAGGATGAAGATGACGGACAGAGCAACCAGAAAGATCTCGAGCGCGACCTCGTTGGGGGTCTTCTTGCGGGCGGCGCCCTCGACCATGGCGATCATCTTATCCAGGAAGCTCTGGCCAGGCTCACTGGTGATTTTCACCACAATCCAATCGGAAAGCACGGTGGTGCCGCCAGTGACGGCAGAACGGTCGCCGCCAGCCTCGCGAACCACGGGTGCAGACTCGCCGGTAATGGCCGACTCATCAACCGAGGCGGCGCCCTCGATGACATCGCCGTCTCCCGGAATCTGCTCGCCGGCGCGCACGACCACCAGATCCCCGCGTGAGAGCTCGGTACCGGGAACGACCGTGAAGCGGTCCTTATCCTCGACGGACTCGATGCGATGGGCCTCGACATCCTTCTTGGCCGCACGCAGGGAATCGGCCTGAGCCTTACCGCGGCCCTCGGCAAGCGCCTCGGCGAAGTTCGAGAACAGGTCGGTGAGCCACAGGATGACCGCGATGGCGACCACATAGTAGGTGGGCACACCCGCGTCCTGCACACCGAAGATGGAAGCGACGGCCAGGACGGAGGTCATGACGGCGGAAAGCCACACCAGGAACATGACCGGGTTTTGGACCTGGACACGGGGGTCAAGCTTGGCAAATGAATCGCGCACCGCGCGGCTCATCATGTCTTTTTGCATAGCCATAAATCTGCGACTCCTTTACGCAACCATCTGGAAGAATTCGGCAACGGGACCAAGCGCCAACGCCGGGAAGAAGCTCAGGGCGCCAATCAGCAGAACGACGAATACCAGCAGAAACACGAACATGGCATTGGTGGTGGAAAGCGTGCCGGCGCTCTCGGCGACCTTGCCCTTCCCGGCCAGCGAGCCCGCAATGGCGAGCGTGCCCACAATCGGCAGGAACCGCGCGAACAGCATCTCGATACCCAGCAGCACATTGATCCACGGGGTGTTGCAGTTCATGCCGGCGAATGCGGAGCCGTTGTTGCCGCCAGCCGAAGTAAGGGTGTATAGGACCTCGGAGAAGCCATGCGCCCCGCCGTTGTTGAGTTGGTCGACAAGACCGGGCACCATGCAGGCGATAGCGGAGCTCACCAGAATGGCGAACGGAGTGGCGAGACACAGAACCACCGCCCAGCGCATCTCGGTCGGCTCGATCTTCTTGCCCAGGACTGTCTCTTATACACATCTGACGCTGCCGACGAAGGCTTAGG
>URWM01000093.1 GCA_900551655.1 uncultured Collinsella sp. | reverse complement strand
TACGAGATTCCTCTACGTCTCGTGGGCTCGGAGATGTGTATAAGAGACAGAGCGGCTACAGCACAAGCATCGGTGTTCGTTTGATGGTCCGCCACGAAATGGGGCCATCTACTACGTTTAGCCCGAAGGGGCCAACCATGACCGCCTTTTTCGAAAATCGACAGGTCTTCTACCTGCGGTTTTATTTTTCGTTTCCCCGGCATGGTTGAGGACATCCAATTAAACGTAGTAGATAGGCCCGTTTTGTGGCATACGGCCCATTCAAGCCCAATCTCGAAGGCTAAAGAGAGCCTCTCATCCACGCCTGCGAGCGAAAACCAAATAGAATGAAAGGCAAATGGAAAGCCCGTTTGACGAGCGGAGGACATATGCGGGACGTAGCCGAAAGCGACTGGAAGCTGTTTAAGAAAATGCTTCCTCAATGGCAAGAACGTTATATGGAAAAGCTCATCGGCCAGTACGTTGAGATGCTGAACGGCGACAGTGAAGCGTCCAGTAGATTTTGGGCACTAGAAGAGCGCCTCAATAGAGACAAGCTGTCCTCAGGCGTAATTGCAAACGACATTCGCCGCAGCACAATGCACCGCGAGATAGCCAATTTGCTTATCGACAGCGTGATCGCCCTCGACGACCTTGACGGTTTTACCGAGGACATTAAGAGCTATGCGCAACACTGGATTGGCCAGTAAGAGCACCGAACGACAAACATCCCCAGCAAAACAGGGCAAACGCCGGACCACCTAATGGTTGTCCGGCGTTTGCCCCGATAAAACCTGCCAAAATAAACCTGTCCTTTTTGGCAGGTTACTCGGCGCTCTTGAGGGCGCCGACCATGTCGATCTTGTTGAGCGTTCGGTTGGTGGCGAGGTTGACGATAAACGTAAAGGCAAAGGCCAGCAGAACGGACAGCACGTAGCTCAGCGGCTCGACCTCAACGTCAAAGTACAATGACGGCATCTGCAAGATGTACGTAAAGCTCTCGGCCAGCGCACCGCCCAGCGGAACACCCAGCGCGGCACCAATCGCCGTGAGGATCAACGTCTCCTTGTTGACGTAGTGGTGCACCTCGCCGCGACGGAAGCCCAGCACCTTAATGGTTGCCAGTTCGCGCTCGCGCTCCGAAATGTTAGTGTTGGACAGCGTAAACACCACCACAAACGACAGGCACGCCGCCATAAAGGTCACGAGCACCACCACGGAATTGATAATCGCAAAGTTCGCCTCGTAGTTCTGCCAATGTTCGGCCGTGCTCGAGATGGTGAGCCAACCGTCGCTCTTAAGCTTCTTGCTAAACGCAATCTGGTCGGCCGACGAGCCCTTAAGCAGCACAAAGACGCCGTTGAGTCGAGCACTGCGACCAAAAACTTGCTCATAGGTACTCTGCGTCATGTAAAGCGTGTTGCCCAGATAGTTGAGCGAAATGTCGCTGACTTTGACCTTGGCAACATTGAGCGACGAATCCTGGACGTGAGCCGTGTCACCCGGCTTGATCCCCAGCACCAGCTGAGAGCTCTTGCTCAAATACACATCCCCGTCACGCAGGGTGAGCGGTTCTTTGGACTCATCCTCCAGGCGCACGTAATCGCCCAAGTCACCCGTGCGATCATCGGGCACCACGATCAGCTGCACAGTCTCGCTCTTACCGCCAAATGTAAAGGTGACGTTGTCGGTCATAATCGGCAGCGTCGAAGTCACAGTCACGTTAGAATCATTGGCTGTGCCACGCTCATCCAATGCCGCGCACGTCTGCGAAAAATCATCGGGGTTGGCGACCGCCAGCAAATCGTAGCGCGTGATGTGGCCGTACTGCTTGGGCGAAAGCGCCACCGACGTATCGCGGATACCCATACCGCAAATCACGAGCGCCGTGCATCCCGCAATGCCAAAGATGGTCATAAAGGCACGCTTTTTGTAGCGGAACAGGTTACGCGCTGCCACCTTGTTCAAAAAGCCCATGCGACGCCAGACAAAGCCGATGCGCTCAAGCAAGATGCGCGAGCCAGCACGCGGCGCCTTGGGACGCATGAGCGAAGCCGGCGTCTCGGCCATCTCGTGGCGACAGGCGATAATCGTGGCGCCCACCACGCCCACGGTAAACAGCGCCACCGACACGAGCGACGACACGATATCGTACGAAAGCAGCATCTGGGGCAGCGAGTACATGTCGTCGAACACCGTAAACAGGAACAGCGGCAGGCCCACAAATCCGATGATGTTGCCGAGCACGCCGCCGATCAGGCAGGCCCACAGTGCATAGTCCACGTATTTGGACAGGATGCGTCCACGCGAATAGCCGAGTGCTTTGTACAGGCCAATAAGCGTGCGCTCCTCTTCGACCATGCGGGTGGCGGTGGTGAGGCTGATGAGCACGGCGACGATAAAGAAGATGAACGGGAAGACCGTGGCGATGGCTTCGATTGAGGAACTATCGCTCTCGACGCTCGAGTAGCTTGCGATATTGCCGCGGTCCTGGATGTACCAGGTGCATTCGCCCAGGTCAGAAAGCTCGGCGCGGGCATCGGCAAACTGCTGGTCGGCGGCGGCACGGCGCTGGTCCAGGTCGGCTTGCGCCTGCGCACGCTCCTCGCTGCCCTCGGCCATGCGATTGATGTTGTCCTGCTCAATCCCAAAGAGCATATTCGCCTGGCGCTCGGCCGCATCCAAGCTTGTCGGCGTGTCGACCGTCAGCTCCTGAGCGCGCGCCTTCTCACGCTCCTCGCGGATCTTCTCGATATTGCCCTTGACCTCATTGATCTTTGCCGCGTAGGCATCCGAATAGGAGTTGAGATCCTTGGCCCCCTCGACGATCACGTGGACAGCGGAGTAGGAAGAAGATGTCGCGGCGTCCTCGCTCACATAGAACTTATAGTCCGCCGCCGAAGCAGCGCGAAAGGCGTTGACTGTCGAGTCGGAGCTCACGTCGGTGGGATCGAGGACCTCGGCCGTAATGGTGTAATCGCCCGCGGCAAACTGGTCCTTGGCGCTTTGATTGGACGAGCTCGCGTCATTGGCGGCAAAACTCACCGTATCGCCGATTTTCTTGCCCGATGCCTTCAGGAACTTCGAAGTCACCGCGACTTCATCAGCGCTCTCGGGCAAATCGCCGTTCACGAGCACCGGCTGATCGATGTTCTCCTTGGAGAGACTCTGCACGACCACGCGCTCGCGCGTTGTGCCCACGGCGGTGTAGGCGGTCTCGGTGTAGATGCCCTCGGCCGTTTCGACGCCATCGACCTCTTGTATGGCGTCGAGATCATCGTCAGTCAGGCCATAGGTCGACTGTACGTTAATGTCATAGACATTTTGCTGGTCGAAGTAGGCATCAACCGAATCACACAGGTCCTCGCAACCCGCCTTAAGGCCGCACATCACGCTCACGCCAAGCGCGGTGATGACCACGATTGACAAAAAGCGCTTAAGACTGCCTCGGATTGTGCGGTAGATGCCACGGCGAAAAACCGTCGGCACCATATCGTTTGAGCTTTGGGCAGTGCGGTAGGTCGTAAAATCCTGCTCGCGCTCCGTGTTCTGCGCGTCGCGGCGCTGGCTGTTTTGGCGGTCCTGGTCCATGGGCGCTACCACTCGATCGTCTCGATAGGCACGGGATTTTGCTGGACCGTCTCGCTCTCCACGCGACCGTTCTTAAAGCGGATCAGGCGATCGGCCATGGGCGCCAGCGCGGAGTTGTGGGTGATGATGATGACCGTAATGCCCTGCTTGCGGCAAGTGTCCTGCAGCAGCTGCAAGATCTGCTTGCCGGTTTTATAGTCAAGTGCGCCCGTGGGCTCGTCGCACAAAAGCAGCTTGGGGTTCTTTGCCAGTGCGCGGGCAATGGACACGCGCTGCTGCTCGCCGCCCGAAAGCTGCGCGGGGAAGTTGGCGAGGCGCTCACCCAAGCCAACCTGGCAAAGCGTTTGCTCGGCATCGAGCGAATCAGGGCAGATTTGCGCCGCAAGCTCAACATTTTCGAGCGCCGTCAGGTTGGGGACCAGATTGTAGAACTGGAAGACAAAGCCAACATCGGCGCGGCGGTATTCCACAAGCTGTGCCTCGTTGGCAGCGCTCACGTCACGCCCGTCCACCGTCACGGTGCCGGAAGTTGCCGTGTCCATGCCGCCCAAGATGTTGAGCGCCGTGGTCTTGCCGGCACCCGAAGCGCCCAGGATAATGGCAAGCTCGCCACGCTCAACGGTAAAGCTCGCGCCGTCGAGCGCGTGAATGCGGGCATCGCCCTCGCCGTATGCTTTGATGACGTCTTTGAATTCGATATAGGCCATCGATCGGTTCCCATCTGGTCGGATAACTCTTTAGTATTACCCATTTCGCACCGACTAAAAAGGGACGGGTTTATTTTGGCAGGTTCTATATGGGGAAACGGCAGCTATAGATGAGGCGCCGGGGAGGCAGAGAAATCATCGATGGGGTCAGGCCGACCGCCAAACACAACGCACGCATCTCAATCTGTCAGCCAAATCATTCGAACAGCTGTTCGTTTCTATGATATGATTCAACTATCTAAGCAGGCCAATACGCAGAAAGGCGGCCAACATGGCGTTCGACTTTAAGAAGGAATGCAAGGAGCTCTACAAACCTGCAAGCAAGCCGAGTATCGTAACTGTCCCGCCTATGAGCTACGTTGCCGTTCGCGGAAAGGGCGACCCAAATACCGAAGGTGGCGAGTATCAAAACGCCCTGCCGCTGCTTTACGGCATCGCCTATACCATCAAGATGTCGAAGAAAGGCTCAAGGAGTATCGAGGGCTATTTCGACTTTGTGGTACCGCCGCTCGAGGGCTTCTGGTGGCAAGACTCCCCGAGCGGCGACATCGATTATGTACGCAAGGACGATTTCAACTTTATCTCGTGCATCCGCCTGCCCGATTTCGTCAGCCGAGATGATTTTGACTGGGCAGTCGCAGAAGCCACGACCAAAAAGAAACTGGACTTTTCCGCCGTCGAGCTGCTTAAAGTTGACGAGGGCCTCTGCGTTCAATGCATGCACACCGGACCCTACGATAACGAACCGGCGACCGTAAACGCTATGCATGAATACACGACCGAGCAGGGCTATGTCCCCGACTTCTCAGACACCCGTTTACATCACGAAATCTATCTTTCCGATCCACGCAAGTGTGCGCCGGAGAAACTTAAGACTGTGGTTCGTCATCCTATCAAGCGCGCTGAATAGCGTGGAGCGTCATTTCACGCGCTGGGTTTTAAGCCAGCCAACCAGCCGCCTCCTAGGCCGTCCGGTAATTATCTTGACGCGGCCCGTCGCATCTTATAAGTTTGTTTTGCTAAAGCTGGAAAGCCTCTCAACGATGCGCAACTCCAGCTCTTTTTCTATCAAGAGGCTTAATGAAATACCAGAAGTCGCGGATATCCATCAACGAACAAATAGCACTATTGACAGAAAACAAGGGTCTTAAGTGCTCTGATCAAAGCGAACTCGAGCGAGCTTTGGTCGAAGCCAACCACTACAGACTGTCGGCCTACTGGTTTCCCTACAAAACCAAATGCAAGTCCGGGATTACCATCTTTCGCGAAGGCACAACATTCGAAACCATCATCTACACGTATGAATTTGACCGAGCCCTCCGGCAGTTAATGTTTGATGCGGTCGGCAGTGCGGTCGGCAGAATTGAGATCTACCTCAGAAGCAGAATTGCCTATCTTGCCTCTGAGGAACGCGGGCCTTTCTGTTACCCAGATGTCGCCATAACGAGGCTCAACTCGGCATGCCCGTCGAGCTCTGCGCCGCACTGGGCTACGCAGCCGTCTTTGGCAGCGCCACCAATACGCTGCTCGCACCCATCCTTATTGGCTGCGAAGTCTTCGGCTTTGGTAACTTGCCGATGTTCATTATTGTCTGCGTTGTGGCTTACCTGTTCAACATGGATAAGTCCATCTACGCCCTGCAGGAGCGGGCGTAGATCGATGTCCAGGCAGGTGGTCTCAGCCGGAAACGGTGTCCCACTCTGAGGCTGTATTCCGGGACACGGTTTCCGCTTGGAACGCCATTCGGAAAGCGCATCCCGCTTTAAAACGGAATTCCGGGACGTAGTTTCCGTCTGAGCCTCCATTCGGAAAGCATGTCCCGTTCTTTCACGGCATCTTGGCTATGCAAAGCGCTCGAGTGTTACTCCTCGTACGCGCCCTCAAGCCGAAGCAGCCACTCCTTGCGATCAAGCCCGCCGGCATATCCGTTAAGCGAGCCGTCGGCCGCCACCACGCGATGGCATGGCACAATAATCGAAACAGGGTTGCGAGCGACCGCGGCCCCCACGGCACGGGGAGACACAACGGG
>URWM01000092.1 GCA_900551655.1 uncultured Collinsella sp. | reverse complement strand
GAGATTCCTCTACGTCTCGTGGGCTCGGAGATGTGTATAAGAGACAGATATCTCGATCTGTAACAGATAGGGGAGGAATAACCCTCTTACTGTTACAGATCGAGACAAAGGCCGTACCGGCCCCAGTCATCCTGGCTGAGCGAGAATTTCCGGACATACGAGCGTGGAAAATCTCCCGTTTAGTGAATGAGCGTGGATAATCTGCCACATTGGGCCCAGTGGCACGCCAAAAGTGGGAGATTATCCACGCTCGATTTCAAACGGGAGATAATCCACGCTCGATTCTGCCGGGGAAGCCCGATCTCGACCTATATATAGGTGCAAATGAGTCGTTATCGAAGTAATAATCTGCAGGCTCACTCCACTACGCCAAAGTGTTCCCTCGGGAAATGGCACCAGCGCAGCCAAATCTACCGTCCTTCATATCCAAACTCAACAAAACCGCAGGTCAAAGGTATATAGATACGCCCGGCACCGTGTATCTAGAGGTTTTCGTTGACAGCCCCCAAGGTTGCATCGTATTATCTTTTTCGTTCGCGGGGGCGGCGGTCCAAAAGACCAAAGAACCTGCGGATACTTGAACGATTGGGAGTTTGCCCGAGTGGTTAATGGGGACGGGCTGTAAACCCGTTGGCTCTGCCTACATAGGTTCGAATCCTATAGCTCCCACCCGTCAAGTGCCTGTATAGCTCAGTCGGTAGAGCACTTCGTTGGTAACGAAGAGGTCACCAGTTCAAGTCTGGTTGCAGGCTCCATCCGGCGGTGTAGCTCAGTTGGTTAGAGCACACGGTTCATACCCGTGGCGTCACTGGTTCGAATCCAGTCACCGCTACCATAGGTAACACGGTGGCTTCTCAATAGTATGTTGAGAGGCCACTATGGTATAAAGGCAAAGTCCCGTCCGGGGACGACCTGTTTAGAGGAGGGCTTTATGGCCAAAGAGAAGTTTGAGCGCACTAAGCCGCATGTTAACATCGGCACCATTGGTCACGTCGACCACGGCAAGACCACGCTGACCGCCGCCATCACCAAGGTTCTCTCCGAGACCGAGGGCTGCAAGGCTGACTTCACTGCGTTCGAGAACATCGACAAGGCTCCCGAGGAGCGCGAGCGCGGCATTACGATCTCCGTCTCCCACGTCGAGTACGAGACTGCTGCCCGTCACTACGCCCACGTTGACTGCCCGGGCCACGCTGACTACGTCAAGAACATGATCTCCGGCGCTGCTCAGATGGACGGCGCTATCCTGGTCATCGCCGCTACCGACGGCCCCATGGCTCAGACTCGCGAGCACATCCTGCTCGCCCGTCAGGTCGGCGTTCCCTACATCGTCGTCTTCCTGAACAAGTGCGACATGGTCGACGATGACGAGCTCATCGACCTCGTCGAGATGGAGACCCGTGAGCTCCTCTCCGAGTACGATTTCCCCGGCGACGACATCCCCGTCATCCGTGGTTCCGCTCTGGGCGCTCTCGAGGGCGACGCCAAGTGGATGGACGCCATTCGCGAGCTCATGAAGGCCGTCGACGAGTACATCCCGACGCCTGCTCGTAACAACGACCTCCCGTTCCTGATGGCCGTTGAGGACGTTATGACCATCTCCGGCCGTGGTACCGTTGCTACCGGCCGTGTCGAGCGCGGTGAGCTCAAGCTCAACGAGCCCGTCGAGATCGTCGGCATCAAGGATACCCAGAACACCGTCGTTACCGGTATCGAGATGTTCCGTAAGTCCATGGACTTCTGCGAGGCTGGCGACAACGTCGGCCTGCTGCTCCGCGGCATCAAGCGTGAGGACATCGAGCGCGGCCAGGTTCTCTGCAAGCCCGGTTCGGTTACCCCGCACACCAAGTTCACCGGCGAGATCTACGTTCTGACCAAGGAGGAGGGCGGCCGTCACACCCCGTTCTTCGATGGTTATCGTCCTCAGTTCTACTTCCGTACCACCGACGTTACCGGTACGGTCAAGCTCCCCGAGGGCACCGAGATGGCTATGCCTGGTGACCACATCACCATCGAGGGCGACCTCATCCACCCGATCGCCATGGAGGAGGGCCTGCGCTTCGCTATCCGCGAGGGTGGCCACACCGTCGGTTCGGGCATCGTCTCCACGATCATTGAGTAAATTAGCTCTCTGATAGTTGACTTAGAGAACCCGGCACTTATATGGGTGCCGGGTTCTTTTCTGCAATGGATATTGAGCCGTTGCTGGTGTCGAGAGGATCGATAATGGTCCTGGATGCACCGTCGATTAGCTCTCGATGGCTTCATTGATGTGTTCCAAATATGAATGGATCCACCGAGAACCAATTGACTCGAGGTTTTCATTGACAGCACTTACGTGGAGCTGATAAAGTAACAACTCGTGCCCGTACGGGGCGGAAATGAAAGGTTCAGGATACATGCGTACTCTAGTTACTCTTGCGTGCACTGAGTGCAAGCGCCGCAACTATACGACCACCAAGAACAAGTCGACCATGCCTGATCGTATGGAGATCAAGAAGTATTGCCCCTGGTGCCGTCACCACACGCTGCACAAAGAGACTCGCTAGTCTCTAGTCACATACGCCAGTAGTTCAATTGGTAGAGCATCGGTCTCCAAAACCGAGTGTTGAGGGTTCGAGTCCTTCCTGGCGTGCCAGTCATTATTCCGTAAGCTCCCAATTGGGGGCTTACGGTTTACTCATGTATAAGCGCATTGCGCGGAGGTAACCCAAATGGCCAACAAGAAGAACAAGAAGAAGGCTCAGCAGCCGGCACCTGCCAACAAAGCTGCCGCCAACTCCAAGGTTGAGGCCAAGAAGGCCGTTGCCAAGAAGAACGAGAAGGCTGCGAAGTCCAAGAAGAACGAGAAGCCTGGTTTCTTCGCCCGCACCAAGAAGTATTTCGCTTCGGTCAAGTCCGAGATGAAGCGTGTCACGTGGCCCGATAAGAAGGAGCTCGTGAACTACTCGGTTGTTGTTTGCGCTTCTCTGATCGTCGTCGGCGTCGTCATCGCTCTGCTCGATGCTGGCTTTGGCGAGGCTCTTGCTCTGTTCTCTGGATTGAGGGGCTAAACCATGTCTAAGCGTTGGTACGTCGTTCACACTTACTCTGGATACGAGAACCGCGTTAAGTCCGATCTCGAGCATCGCATCGAGACCATGGGCATGCAGGACCGTATCTTTGATATCGAGATTCCTATGGAGCGCGTCACCGAGATTAAAGAGGGTGGCAAGCGCGAGACCAAGGATTCTAAGATCTTCCCGGGTTATGTCCTGGTTCGCATGGAGATGGATGACGATGCTTGGACGTGTGTTCGTAACACGCCTGGCGTCACCGGTTTCCTAGGCGGCAACGGCAAGCCCGCTCCGCTTTCCCGCGACGAGTACAACAAGATGACTCGTCGTCCCGGTAAGGGCGATTCGCCCAAGCGCACCTCGGTTGATATTGAGGTCGGTACGTCCGTCCGCGTCACCGATGGCCCGCTTACCGACTTTGATGGCAAGGTCTCCGAGGTTAACACCGAGGCTGGCAAGCTCAAGGTCACGCTGATGATCTTTGGCCGCGAGACGCCGGTCGAGCTCGACTTTAACCAGGTCGCTGTCATCGCTTAAGTTTTTGTCCGTTCGCGCGAGCGTGCTTCTTCTGTGACCGCTCATCTCAGGAGTGCTTCTAACACGTGCGTGCTTACGATATAGCAAGTACTTCACACTCGTGATTCGAAAGGAATGACCATGGCTGAGAAGAAGGTTGCCAACGTCATTAAGCTCCAGATTCCTGCTGGTGCAGCTAACCCCGCTCCTCCCGTCGGCCCCGCCCTGGGCGCTGCTGGCGTGAACATCATGCAGTTCTGCCAGGCCTTTAACGCCGAGACGCAGGACAAGAAGGGTGACATCATCCCCGTTGAGATCTCTGTCTACGAGGATAAGTCCTTCTCCTTCATCACCAAGACTCCGCCGGCGGCTCACCTCATCAAGAAGGAGCTGAACCTCAAGTCTGGTTCCGCTAAGCCCCAGGCCGACAAGGTTGGTCAGCTCTCCCAGGAGCAGCTCACCAAGATCGCCGAGATCAAGATGCCGGACCTCAATGCCAACGACATTGACGCCGCCAAGAAGATCATCGCCGGTACCGCCCGCTCCATGGGCGTCACCATCGCTGAGTAGCGATTTCTTTAGGTAATGACGGGTGCTCCGACCGGGGTGCCCGTTATATGTGTGCAATAGGGCACACGATACGATGTGGGAGGGCTCACGCCCGTTTAACCACAGGAGGTAATGCACATGGCTAAGCATGGTAAGAGCTATAACGCCGCTGCCGAGAAGATCGACCGCGCCACGCTCTACACCCCCCTTCAGGCTGCCAAGCTCATCAAGGAGCTCGACACCGCCAAGTTCGACGAGACCGTCGAGGCTCACTTCCGTCTGGGCATCGATACTCGTAAGGCTGACCAGAACATCCGTGGTTCCATCTCCCTGCCCCACGGCACCGGCAAGACCGTTCGTGTTGCCGTCTTCGCCGAGGGCGAGAAGGCCCGCGAGGCCGAGGCTGCCGGCGCCGACATCATCGGTTCCGACGAGCTCGTCGCCCAGATCCAGAAGGGCGAGATCAACTTCGACGCCGCTATCGCTACGCCGAACATGATGGCCAAGGTTGGCCGCATCGGTAAGATCCTTGGTCCCCGTGGCCTCATGCCGAACCCCAAGCTCGGCACCGTGACCATGGACGTCGCCAAGATGGTCTCCGAGCTCAAGGCCGGCCGCGTTGAGTATCGCGCCGACCGTTACGGCATCTGCCACGTGCCCCTGGGCAAGAAGTCCTTCTCTGAGCAGCAGCTCGTCGAGAACTACGCTGCCCTGTACACCGAGATTCTGCGCGTCAAGCCCTCTTCTGCTAAGGGCAAGTACGTCAAGTCCATCTCCGTGTCTTCCACCATGGGCCCTGGCGTCAAGGTGGATCCCGCTGTCCAGCGTGACTTCCTGGCTGAGTAACTGCTAGTTACTGCCTGAGTACAGCAAGCATTGCTAAAGAAACCCGGTTCTGCCTTGTGCAGGACCGGGTTTCTTGCTATCGCGTCAAAACCACCATAAAGGGGACAGTGTCCCCTTTATGGTGGTTACCAGGGTGTTCTGGCTGTTGAAGACTCGATGGCTTCGTGGCGTTTGAGCTCGCGGCGCATGGTTTGTGAGTTGAGCCAAGCTGCTTGCCAGCCGCGGATGGGGTAGTGCGTCTGGTCGAGCTCAAACTGCGTATAGCCGCAGGCGTTGATGATCGTCGTTCCACACACATGCTGACGCTCGCGCTGAAAATCGCAACCGTAGCTTTGGTGCACATGCCCGTGCACCATGTAGTCGGGATTCCAGGATTCGAGTGCTGTGTTAAAACACTCGAATCCTCGATGCGGCAGATCGTCCAGATCACCCATACCGGCGGCGGGTGCATGGGTAAGCAGAATGTCGCACCCGCCGACCATCCTAACCTTACGCGACAGCTTACGCATGCGCTTGGACATCTCGCGTTCGGTGTACATGTTGGCGCCGTCGCGATAACGCATGGACCCGCCAAGGCCCGCAATGCGAATCCCTCGGTACGTGTACACGCTGTCCTCTACGCAGATACATCCACCCGGTGCATGACGTGCGTAGCGGTCATCGTGATTGCCGCGCACGTAGATGAGCGGTTTGTTGATGACCGTAACCAAAAACTCAAGATAGTCCGGGTCCAGATCGCCGGCGGACAAAATCAGGTCGACTCCCTCAAAGCGTTCCTTGCGAAAGCACTCCCAAAGGCATCGTTCTTCGGTATCGGCTATGGCAAGGATTTTCATAGGGCAGGGACTTTCGGCTCATCGTCGAGCTGCGGAATGGTGCCTACCACGTTGTCCGCCAGCCAATTCATCTCGACAATCTGCGTGCTCGGCAGCGGAGGGAAGCCTTCGATCTGTACCACGCCGTTCTGGCTGTGGAGCTCGCCGCCAAAGGGGTTGATGGATCCCACAACAATGCCGTTGCGGAGCAACTGCACGAGTTTGCGCGTTTGGTAGGGTAGGCCCGGAGCGTAACGGATGTCGATAACGCCGGAGCTCATGCCATACCAGTAGTTGACAGCGCGCACTTGGTTGTCGTCGCTGGTCTCGTCCCACGTGCCGTGAAGAAGGCTGCGAACGATGAGCTCGTAGTAACGGCCCCAGTTCCATACCGGCATGGCGATGCCGGAAACCTTGCCATCGACCAGGCGGTGGAGTCCGTAGGCCGTAGGGTCTTCGAGCGACTTTGACATGTCAGCGCCGGTCATGACGCTCACGCCTTCGCGGCACATGGCCTGTCTCTTATACACATCTCCGAGCCCACGA
>URWM01000091.1 GCA_900551655.1 uncultured Collinsella sp. | reverse complement strand
CGAGATTCCTCTACGTCTCGTGGGCTCGGAGATGTGTATAAGAGACAGGTGATATTGACGGCGTCGAGGTGCTGCCCTTCACCGGCCTCTTGGTCGATTTTGCCCGCGAACAGGGAGCAGGAGCCGTGGTCAAGGGTCTGCGTGCTATGACCGACTTTGAGTACGAGCTGCAGCAGGCCGACCTCAACTACCGCCTGGATAACGAGCTGGAGTCCATCTTTGTCATGAGTGCGCCGCAGTACGGCTATATCTCGAGCTCGGTGGTTCGCCAGATTGCCTCGCTCGGTAGCGACGTCTCTAATTTTGTTCCGCCCAATGTGGTCAAGGCGCTCAAACATCGCTTTTCGTGACGTTTTTTAATGCCTGGTGGCATGTGGTAAACTAACACGATGATATGTTACCTATGAAAGGAGACCGGATGCCGGGCGAGAATTTTCCTGGCGACAGGATCGTGAGTCTTGTCGACGAGCTCGAGGGGCTCATCGAAGAGGCTAAGACGCCGTTCGGCAAGAACGCCCAGATGAGGTTATCGACGCCGACGTCTTCTTTAACATCCTCGACGAGATCCGCATGAGCTATCCCGAGGAATGGCAGAAGTCCCGCCGTATCCTCAAGGAGCGCGAGGAGCTTATGGCTTCCGCCGCCGCTCAGGCCGATTCCATCATCGCCGATGCTCAGCAGCAGGCCCTCACCATTGCCGGTGAGCAGGAGATCGTTCGCTTAGCGCAGCAGCAGGCCGACGATATTCGCGACCGTGCCCAGCAGTATGAGCGCGAGACGCGCTATGCCGCCGAGGACTACGCCGAGCAGGTCTTTACGCACCTCGAGGAGAACCTCAAGAGCCTGACCGGCACCGTCACCCGTTGCCGTCAGCAGCTCAACGAGGGTGCCGCCCAGCAGAATGGTCAGTGGTAATGGCTGAGTTCCCGAGCGTTACCGTCGATCTTTCCGAGCAGCTCGAGTTTCCCGGAGACTCGTATCCGCTGACCGGCAAGGTCGATGTCGCCACCTATACGGTGGGCGAGAAGGAGTACCAGCTGCAGGACGGCATTGATTATGATGTGGTCTTTACCAATGCCGGCACCGGTGTTCTGCTTACGGGCATGGTCCGCGCGCACGCAACCGGTGAGTGCGACCGTTGTCTGGAGCCCGCTTCGTTTGATATTGCCGGTGAGATCGAGGAATTCTATCTCTTTAACGAGCCCGAGGACCCCGAGGCCTACGAAGATGGCTACGAGCTGCTGGGCGAGGATCGCATCGTCGATCTGGGTGAGCCCATCAACGACGCGGTCGTCATGGACACGCCGTTCGTTGTCCTGTGCAAGCCCGATTGTCGCGGCCTATGCCCCACTTGCGGCATCAATCTCAACGTCGAGCAATGCGATTGCGCCGCTCAAGCAGAGGCTGAATGGGCCGCTGCCACGGAAAATCCATTTGCAGCATTGAAGAATCTCAAGCTTGACGAGTAAAACTGTGGTAGTATCGCTACTTGCGCGTAATCGCCACACTGGATAGTTCATAAGGAAGGTCACTATGCCCGTACCTAAACAAAAGCAGGGTCGTATCCGCACTCACACCCGCCGTTCCGCCAACATGAAGATCTCGGCTGCGGCTCAGTCCACGTGCCCCCGTTGCGGTGCTGTTAAGCTCCCGCACCACGTGTGCCCCAGCTGCGGTTTCTACAAGGACCGCGAGGTTATCGTTACCGAGTAACTGTATACTCTGGATGCGATGCCGTTCCAACTGGAACCACAATGGCCGGCTCAATGAGTCGGCCATTTTTGTATAAGGAGTATGTATATGAGTAACGTTCGCGTTTGTGTAGACGTTGTGGGTGGAGACGAGAAGCCACAGGTTGTCCTCGACGGTATCGAAGCGGCGCTTGCGGCGGATCCCGATATCGAGGTCTTGGCTGTCGGTCCCGCAGAGATCGTGAACCCCTTTGCCGCGGCTCACGCTCGCGTTGAGGCCTTGGAGGCGCCCGATGTCATCGCCATGGATGACGATCCCATTCGAGCCGTGATGACCAAGCGCAAGTCCTCGATCGTGCTTGCCTGCCGCGCTATCAAGAAGGGTAACGCGGACGCGTTCTTCTCTGCCGGCTCCACCGGCGCCATGACCGCTGCCGCTACCGCCTACGTGACGCCGTTTCGCTATCAGGCCGAGGGCAAGAAGCAGCCGGTGCGTCCGTGCCTCACCAATGCACTGCCCAACCGCGCCGGCGGTCTGACGGTTCTGTGTGACATGGGCGCCAACCCCGATGTCACGGTGGACGATATGGTGCGTTTTGCCCAGATGGGTAGCGCCTATGCGCGCGTCGTCTTGGGTATTGAGCATCCTCGCGTGGGCCTGCTTGCCAACGGCACCGAGGATGAGAAGGGCTCCAACTTCACCAAGTCGTGCTTCCCGGCCATGAAGGCCGCTGTTCCCGGTTTTGTGGGCAACTGCGAGGGCACCGATCTTACGTCGGGCAATTTTGACGTCGTGGTCGCCGACGGCATGTCGGGAAACATTGCCCTTAAGGCAACCGAGGGCGCTGCCAAGTTTTTGCTGCAGGAGCTCAAGGGTGTCTTTATGTCTTCGCTCGGCACCAAGATTGCCGCGCTGCTCATCAAAAAGCAGATGCGCGAGATCAAGGCAAAGCTCTCGGGCGATGCTAAGGGCGGCGCCATTCTGCTGGGCCTGCGTGGCGTGGTCCTGATCGGCCACGGTGCCACCTCGGTCGAGGCCGTCAAAAACGGTACGCTCGCCGCGGCGGAGGCCGTACGCGCCGGACTGGTCGAGAACGTCGCCAGCTCTATGGACGGCATCGTTTTGTAGGAGCGAGTTGGGGCGCTGTTTTGTGCCTCGCGGCCTGCGTCGTGGGGTAGAATCAAAACCGTGTCTTGGCGCTGCGCTTGCGGCGCCAGCGCGTTGATATTCACGCAATACGAGAGGAAGCGCTATGGACCGCTCCGAAATCTTCGATAAGATCGCCGAAGTCGCCGCCGATGTGCTGGGTGTCGATGTCGCCGAGATTAGCGACGAGACCACCTTCGACGATCTCGATGCCGATTCGCTCGAGCGTCTGCAGCTGGTGACGGCTATCGAGGACGAGTTCGACCTCGAGATCGATGACGAGACCCTGCTGTCGCTCAACTCTGTCGCCGACGCTGTCGACGCTATTGAAAACGCCAAGGAGGCCTAAGTCTTGGCTTTATCTCAACGACTCGCGCGCGCCCAGGAAATCCTGGGCCACGAGTTCAATAACAAGGTGCTGCTGCGCGCGGCGCTCACGCACCCCTCTGCAGTGGAAGGTCAGCCCGTCTCGGCGAGCTATGAGCGCCTTGAGTTTTTGGGCGATTCCATTTTGGGCGCCGTGGTTGCCCGTTCGCTCTTTGAATCCTATCCCGAGTTTGACGAGGGCAAGCTTACGCGCCTAAAGGTGTCGCTCGTCTCGGGTGCCACGCTGTCCGAGGTGTCCCATGAGCTGGGCATCGACGACATCATCATCTTTGGTGCCTCCGAGACCGGCACGGGCGCGCGCGGCCTGCATTCGGCGCTCGAGAACGTCTACGAGTCGCTCGTCGGCGCGCTGTACCTGGATGCCGGCTGGGATGCGGCGGCGGAGTTCATTCACCGTACGCTTAAGCCGCACCTGGCTTCCGAGCGTGCCGAGCACCCCGCGAACCCCAAGTCGTTTTTGCAGGAGTGCGTGCAGGCCGACGGCCACGAGCCTCCGGCGTACAAGCTCGTTGGCTCCGAGGGCCCCGCGCATGCGCCCACCTTTACCGCCGTGGTACTTATCGACGGTATTCGCCAGGGCCGCGGCACCGGTTCCTCCAAGAAGGAAGCCGAGGGAGCCGCTGCGCTCGAGGCGCTCGACCGCATGGGTTACACCACTAACGGCGTGATTCTCAACAAGAAGCCTGTTTAAGCGAGGAACCGTGTATCTCAAGTCCCTCACGCTCAAAGGGTTCAAGTCGTTTGCCGACCGCGCCCATATGACGTTTGAGCCGGGCCTAACCGTCATCGTCGGTCCCAACGGCTCGGGAAAATCGAACATCTCCGACTCGATTCTGTGGGTCCTGGGCGAGCAGAGCGCCAAGCAGCTGCGCGGCCAGGCCATGGAGGACGTCATCTTCTCGGGCTCGTCGGCGCGTAAGCCGGTGGGTGTCGCCGAGGTCACGCTGGTGCTCGATAACTCGGACCATATGCTGCCTGTCGACTTTGATGAGGTGGCTATCACCCGCCGCATGTACCGCTCGGGCGAAAGTGAGTACCTCATCAACTCGAGCCCGTGCCGCCTGATGGACATCCAGGACATCCTGCACGATTCGGGACTGGGCAAGGATACGCATTCCATCATCAGCCAGGGCAAGCTCGATGCCATTTTGCAGAGCCGCCCCGAGGAGCGCCGCGCCCTTATTGAGGAGGCTGCCGGCATCTCCAAGCACAAGCGCCGCAAGGAGCGTGCGCTCAAAAAGATCAAGTCGATGGACGAGCACCTGACCCGTGCCCGCGACATCAATAAGGAGATCGCCCGTCAGCTGCGGCCGCTGGAGCGTCAGGTCGATCGCGCGCGCAAGTACAAAGAGCTGTCCTCGCGCGCGAACGAGCTTACGCAGATGCTGGCTGTCGACGAGCTGCGTTCGCTGCAATCGCAGTGGAACGACCTGGAGAGCCGCTCTAAGGAGGGCGCCGCCGAGCTTGAGCTCGCGCAATACCGCTTGGGTGAAAAGGAGCGCGAGCTCGAGAAGCTCCAAGTTATGCTCGAGGAAAAGGGCCTGTTTGTGGGCGACTTGGGCGAGCAGCGCCGTCATATGCAAGACGTGGTCGGTCGCATTAACTCCGATATGCGCCTGCTCGAGGAAAAGGGCCATAACATGGTGTCGCGCCTGTCCGACATGCGTGGCCAGATCTCGAGCTCCGAGCATCAGCGCCGTCGCGTGGTTGAGGAGCTCGAGGACGCACGTGCTCAGCTCGAGGAAGTGACCGGCGCGCATATGCAGGCCCAGGAGGACGTTGACGCCGCTGGTCCTGCCGCCGCCGAGCTCCACGAGCGTCGCGTTGCGCTCGACAATCAGATTTCGCAGCTCACGCGCGAGCAGCGCGATGTGCAGCGTGTGGCCGATAACGCCGCTCTCGAGCTCGCCAAGGTGAAGGACTCGCTGAGCAACGCCGAGGTCGAGGACAACATGTATGCCTCGCGCCTGGAGCAGATCGATGAGCAGCTCGAGGAGGTCACGGCATCGCTTGATAGCCGCCGCAACCGTGCTGAGGAGCTCGAAGGCGCGCTCGATCAGGCTCGTCAAGCCCAGAGCGATGCGCGTGAGGCTACCGAGGTCGCCCGTGCAGCGTTGAAGGACTTGCGTAATCGCGAGAGCGAGGCACGCAATAAGCTGTCTGAGGTGCGCTCGGAGCTCGCGAGCCAAAAGAAGCTCGATGCCCGCATGGCAGACAGCTCGCCCCTGGTGAGTCGTCTGATGGGCGCGCTGGGCGACGATGTCTCGGGTCGTCTGGGCGACGTGCTCGAGGCGCCGCGTGAGCTTGAGGGCCTGGTTGAGCAGCTGCTCGCCGGCGATATCGATGCTCTGTTGTTCGATAACGCTGCCGCACTTGAGCGTGCCGGTCGTGCGGCTCTGGACCAAAAGAAGGCCTCGGGCGAGGCACTGCTGGTGGCGAGCAGTGTGAGCAGCTCTGCTGCTGCTAAGGGTGCTGCCGGTTCTCGTCTGGTCGATCGCCTGTCCGTGCGCGCCGGGTATGGCCCGGTTGTCGAGGCCCTGCTCGGCGGCTATTACGTGGTCGATGACTTGGCTGCCGCGCTGACGGCACCAGTCGTTGACGGCGTGACCTATGTGACTCCCGATGGCGCCCGCGTGAGCTGTGGCGGCCTGGTGCGCGTGGGGCTCGATGCCGGCGAGGCCTCGGGTGCCCTGGAGCGCAAGCGTCGTATTCGTGAGCTGGAGGGCCTGGAGCCTGATCTGGCTGCCGTGTTTGAGCATGTGTCGGATCAGGTCGTCGAGGCCAATGCGGCCGCCGAGGAGGCGCGTGCCGCCGAGGGCGATGCCGCCGGCGAGATCGCCCGTCTTGAGGGCGAGCGCCGCTCGCTGCTCTCCGAGATCGGCCGCCTGGAGCAAAGCGCCAACAATGCCGAGGTCGAGCGCGTGCGCATCTCCAAGCGCCGCGAGCAGGCCGCCGAGGCCGTTCGCGCTGCGCGCCCGCGCGTTGACGAGCTCACCCGTTCGCGTGACGAGGCCCGTGCGCAGGCAAGCGACTTGGGTCTCCAGATTGCCGAAGCCAACGACGAGCTCGATCGCGTGCGCCGTGACGATTCCGAGGCAGCCGGCAAGCTCGCCGATGCCAAGGTGCGCCTGGCCCAGACGAGCGACGACGAGCGCAACCTGTCTCTTATACACATCTGACGCTGCCGACGAAGGCTTAGGTGTAGAT
>URWM01000090.1 GCA_900551655.1 uncultured Collinsella sp. | reverse complement strand
GCATGTGTTAGGCGCGCCGCCAGCGTTCATCCTGAGCCAGGATCGAACTCTCCGTCCAAAATATTTGGGCTTCGAGCCCGTCCGGTCCTCTCAGTTCATCGCTGATCGGTTCCGTTCGATTCATATGGTTCTATTAGATAGGAAAAGGAATTTCTCGGGGCCGCCTCTCGGCGGCCTTGCGAAAAACAAATCCAAGTTAGACCATTTCAAATGGTTCGATGTCTGCCCGGATGCGACACATCTGGTGTGTCCATCCTCGCAGTATCCGGTTCTCAAGGTGCACGCTTTGCGGCTGATCCGGTTCGACCGGGCCGCGCGGCAAGGAGATATATTGCCAGACCGGAGGGCCCCCGGGGGCGGGAATCACGCACTCCATATTTTGTTCACAAATGAATAGAACCCTCAGTTGCTTCACTGAGGCCGTATTCGAAGCAGCAGCTTCTGATATTGGCGATGACCAGCTGGTTTATAGGTGTTAAGGCATCGGTCATCTCTGGAGCGCCACTTTACTCCAAAAGCATCAGCTATTTGTTTCCCGTCGGTAAAAGGCAGGTTTTGTTCGCCAAGCGTTCTTATATATAGAGAAGTTCGGATTCGAACCCGTGGCGCGGCAACAAAAAAAAGCGACCAACCGGAGTCGATCGCTTTCTTTTCTATGCTGGAGCATCCAGAGGGCGCTTCCGAACTCATTTTCTCGCTGTCATTCATGCTTTCGAAGCACCGTTCGACCTCCGCGGCCTCATGTTTTGAAGATCTGCCGTGTTTATCACTGTTATTAATGAGTGTGTGCAAGTGATCCTCATACAGATACGTGCGATTCGCCAGAGAACTGAGATGCATCTTTCTGCAGCCCTCGTTGCCTATCCTCGCATCTCTCAGGTCTTCCGGAAACTCACAAGCAGTCTTAGGGCCAATTTGTTTCTGCTTTCAGAGACTTGTTTGAGAGTTTTTAAAGACAGTTCAAAACAATAAGTGAGACACCATAAAGCAGGGCAAGATGTGCCGGATAGAAAATGTAGAAGAAGTATTTCAGCTTCAGCCCTCGCTTGCCATTATAAAGATTGATAAGCAGCAACGAAACGACCGCGGCAGCAACATCAGGATTAAATACATTAGCTGTAGCAAACTCAAATCCGCCGCCAACTATATGGCATGACGAAAGGAGCACTGCGCATACTGCAGCAAAGAACATCTTGGCCTTGCTGTCGTGGAATAAATAGAACGCAGCCACAAGCAGAATGCCATACACACCGCCACCTAGTTTAGTGTATTCAGCTGCCAGTGCTGTCAAAACAATCAGAGCAGTTTCTGCGATGTACCTTTTCCATTTTGAAAGACTTTGTATCTTTTCCAGAATAATCAAAAAGACCAAGGAAAGCAGGAGCTCACACATAACATTTTGTTGCCGAAGGTCAAATAGTTGCCCGGTTTGAACGAAATCGTATATGGGCTCCGCAATGATTGCGAAGACAAGCATATTTCGCAGGTACTTCTTTATGTCATGAGTGTGCAAAAATCCCTCAACTATCAAAAAGCAAAATAAGGGAAATGCAATTCTGCCAAGAACATGAAGCACATCCGAAGCCTCGCTTAGAATCGCCCATTGTTCGTCTGATATCTGATTGTACGATGCGTGAGTCATGATTCCATTGGTCAGGACGATCCTGCTTACATGATCGAGAACCATCGAGATGGCTGCTATTATCTTTAATGTGCTGCCGCTAATTCCGTATCTATCTGTTTTCATTTCGTTTTCCTTCCTTTGGGCGGGCCGTCAGGGGTTCAGCCTGCTCCGCAGGCGGCCGCTGCGGCGCTCCGCGCCCTTTCGGGTTCGAACCCGTGGCGCGGCAACAAAAAAGCGGCCGGCATCCGCCAGTCGCTTTTCTATTCTATGGTGGGCCGTCAGGGGTTCGAACCCTGGACCTTGGGATTAAAAGTCCCCTGCTCTGCCAGCTGAGCTAACGGCCCGCGGGTGGCATTGTACCACGGTCTGGGACTATTCCCAACTCCATTGGCCGTTCTGGAAAATCACAACTTCACGTCCATCAGGCGTAATGCCCGTAATATCGATGTCGTCCGTGCCGATCATAAAATCGACGTGCGTGCTCGAGACGTTAACGCCATGCTCCAGGAGCTCCTCCTTGGACATGTCATACCCACCCTCGATGCATTCGGGGAAACCGACACCTAGCGCGAGATGGCAGCTAGCGTTCTCGTCATAGAGCGTATCGTAGAACAGAACACCACTTTCGCGGATCGGCGTGTTCTTGGAGATGAGCGCGACCTCGCCCAGATGAGCGGCACCTTCGTCGGTGTCAATGATGCTCGCAAGCGTCGCCTTGCCCACACGGGCGTCGTAGTCCACCACGCGGCCGCCCTCGAACTTAATCCAAAAATCGTCGACCTTATTGCCGTGGTGGATGAGCGGCATGGCAGAGTACACGATACCGTCGGCGCGCATGCGATCGGGCGAAGTGAAGACTTCCTCGGTGGGAATGTTGGGGAAGAAGGGGTGCCCATCGGGCGTCTTGCCCTTGCCGCCGGCCCACTTGTGACCTTTCGTCATGCCAATCGTCAGATCGGTTCCATTTGCCGCGGTGTAATGCAGGTAGTCGAAACGATTGTCGTTCAGGAAACGCAGGTTCTTTTCGAATGCGGCGTCATGGAGTTCCCAGTCGCTCTCTGGGTCCTGGCCATCGGCGCGCGCGGTGTGCAGAATCGCATTCCACAGCTTATAGATTGCAACCTCATCGGCGTCTCCCGGGAACACCTCGCGCGCCCATGCCACGACCGGAGCGCCAGCGATGCACCACGGGTTGATGTTGTAGTCCAGTCCACGGCGGAAGACCTTGCACTGCGTATTCCTTGCCTTAGAAGCTGCAGCAGGCTTGGCGGGATCGATGCCCTTAAGGGCCGCAGGGTCCGCACCCTCGATAAAGATAAAGCAGGCGCCGTCCTGGGCCAGGGAATCCAGCTGCAGGCGCTTCCACTCGGGCGTCTGCTCAAAATAGCTTTTATCGACATGCTCGTACGTGAGCCTCGTCACGGCATCATCGGCCCAAATGACCGTCACGTGGCCGGCGCCGGCAGCATAGGCCTCCGCGACCACCACGCGCGCAAACGGCGCGCACTCGACCGGAGACTGAACGACAACCTCCTGGCCGGGCTTGACGTTTACGCCCTTGCGGACGACCAGGCGCGCGTAGTTTTTAATCTTGGGCTCCAGGGCCTTCATGCCCTCCAGAGCCTCTTCGACCGTCAGGGCAGCTCGAATCATGTGCCACTCCATCTATCTATAGAACAGTAAAAAGGCGCGCCGCAAAAACGACGCGCCTTATATCTTAGCGATAAGTATGTATGCAAACGCTACTTCTTCTTGGAGTCCTTCTTGTCCTCCTCGGCAGCCGCGCGCTCAATAAGAGCGTTGAGCTTGTTCTCGGACATGCCCTCGGCCTGCGCGCGGTACATGTTGCGCAAGGGACGAATACGAGCGAAGTCATAGATAAAGTCGCCCAAAATGATGACGTAGGACAAAACAATGCCGACCATCTGGACAGGGCTGGACACCATGCCAGCGGGAGCGAAGTACAGCGAGGCCCAAATTGCCACGACGAGCACCATGCCAATGGCGAGCACAATCCACCAGATGCGACGGCGCTTGGTGTAGTCCTCGTCCTGCTTGAGGAGGATATTCGACACCGCATAGATGCGGTCCTCCTTGGCGCGCTGCTTAGCCTTGCGGGCGCGCTTCTCCTCTTTAGAGAGGCCCTCGAGGTTCTCGCCCTTCTCGAGCTCTTTGCGGCGTGCCTTAGACGAAGCCGGCACGACGCGAACGGAGCTCGCTGCTTGGCGGGCGGGCTTAGCAGATGCGGCAGACTTGCGCGCAACCCCGGTAACTTCGTGGGATTGCGTGCGCTTGTTCGTGGCGCTACGGGTACTCACTTATGCGTTCTCCTTCATGCTTGTGAACTGGGAGCCCGTGATGATCTGGAAGGCCTCGCGATAGCGCTCGGACGTGCCATCGATGACCTCGGCGGGCAGGTGCGGGGTCTCCCCCGTCATATCCCAGTTGGCTTTGAGCCAATTGCGGACGAATTGTTTGTCGTAGCTGGGCTGAATCTTGCCCTCCTCGTAGCTGGCGGCGGGCCAGAAACGGCTGGAGTCGGGCGTTAGGCACTCGTCGATCAGCGTAACCTTGCCATCGATGACACCGAACTCGAACTTGGTGTCGGCAATGATGATGCCACGGGTCGCTGCATACTCGGCGGCAGCCTTGTAAATCTTGAGGGACAGGTCGCGAATCTGCGCGGCGACGTCCTCACCCACGATCTCGCAGCAACGCTCGAACGAAATGTTCTCGTCGTGATCGCCGATCTCGGCCTTCGTGGACGGCGTGAACAGCGGCTCGGGAAGCTTTGAGGCCTCGGTCAGGCCCTCGGGCAGCTGAATGCCGCAGACGGTGCCGTTCTCGTCATAGGTCTTCTTGCCCGAACCGGTCAGATAGCCGCGGACGATGCACTCGATAGGAATCGTCTGGGCCTTCTTAACCAGCATGGCGCGGCCAGCGAGGTAGTCACGATACTCAGCAAACTCCTCGGGGAAATCCGCCGGGTCGATGGAAACGAGATGGTTGGGGACGATGTCGGCAAACTTATCGAACCAGAATGCCGAGATGCGATTGAGTACCTCTCCCTTAAACGGAATCTCGTCGGGAAGAATGAAGTCGAACGCAGAAATGCGGTCGGTGGCGACCATCAGCAGGTTTTCACCGGCATCGTAAATATCACGAACCTTGCCACGGGAATCCGGACGACGCTCCATCGTTGTCACGTGAGTCACTCCTTACCTAAATACGACAGAAATGCGGGTTCTTTCCCGCATGTTTTCGCAAACTCGGAGCGGCAGGGACGCGGCCCCTCCTTCACCGAATAGCGAAAAGCTAGTGCTCCATTGTAGTAGATGCCGCGTCTGCCGTGTGCTCGCGGGGCAGATGAATTGTAAAAGTCGTACCCTTTCCAAGCTCCGACTCCACGGATATGTAGCCATGGTGACGCTCGACGATCTGCTTAGTCACGGCGAGGCCAACGCCCAGGCCGCCAGCTTCGCGGGCGCGGCTGGCATCGGCGCGCCAAAACCGCCCGAAGATGCGCGACAAATCGTCCTTGGCAATACCGATGCCGGTATCAGAAACGGCAATGCTGACGTGCTTGCGGTCACTGAGCACCGACACCACGACCCAACCGCCCTCGGGGGTGTAGCGCATGGCGTTGCTCATGAGGTTGATAACACATTGCGTGATCATGTCGGGATCGGCCTCGACGACATCGTCGTGACCCTGGGTCTCGTCCGCAAAACGCAGGCGCAGATCGCGGTCGACAAACAGGCGCTCCTGGGCATTAACGATGGAACGCACGAAAGGAACCATGTCCACCGGCTCAAGGTTGAGCGGAGCCGTGCTGTTTTCCATGCGCGACAGGTCGAGCATCTGCTGCACCAGACGAGCCAGGCGACGCGTCTCGGAAGCAACGGTTTCCAAATGCTCATCGTCGGTGGGATACACGCCATCCTGCATGGCCTCGACCGTTGCGAGCATGGCCATAAGCGGCGTGCGAAGCTCGTGTGCAACGTCTGAGGTCAGGCGCTTTTCGTGTTTCATATCCTTCTCGAGCGAAGTGGCCATCTCATCGAAGGTCTCACCCAGCTGATCGATCTCGTCATCACCGCGCAGTCCCGTGCGAGCCGACAGGTCGCCGTCACGGATTTGCTTTGCGGTACTGGTGATGCGATGAATCGGCTTGGTGAGCATGCGCGACACGAGCGATCCGATAACGACCGAAATGCAGATTGCAACAACCGCGGCGAGGGCCATGGCGTTAAAGGTCTTCTCCCTAAACGCAGAGTCCGCCTTGGTGAGCAGAGCGTCGGAGCCGATGGCCCACAGCTTTACCTGTCCGACATGCTCGCCGGAAGACGTTACAATCTCGACGTTAGCAACGCTATCGGAGTCGGTTGGAGCAGACGAGACCGGGCTATGCGATGCCCTCTTGCCGCTCGTGTCGTCGGTCGTAGCCTGGTTTTCGCGTACATCGGCGGTGGCGCTTGCCGAGGGCCAGGAATCGTCATAAACGATCACGCCCTTTTTATTGACGACCTGCATGCCCAGATCGTCGGAAACCAAACTCGACGTTGCGACCGTGCGCAGTTCTCCCGCGGTCCAAGAGCCGTTTTCCTCATATGAGGTTGCCAACTTCTCGGCAGCGGAATTTGCGATTTCGACGATATTGGAGCGTGTGTAATCCGAAAAGACCGTGCCCCACACAACAGAGACAACGCCCACCAGCACCAATACCGTCATGAGCGATGTCAGAGCAAAAGCAAGTGCCATGCGCGAGGGATAGCTCATCGTTGGCCGTGAATCGGAACGAGGCGTGTTCC
>URWM01000089.1 GCA_900551655.1 uncultured Collinsella sp. | reverse complement strand
ATATCGGCGTGGGGCACATATTCGTTGGGCTTGTGTGCGAGCGCGAGCGAGCCGGGGCCGTAGCTCATGCAATTTCGGTTACCTGTCTTGCCGGCAATGACGGCAGTGTCGGTGTAGCCGGTAAAGAAGCCGACGGTCGTGTCCGCGTCCGTCACGTCATCGGCGGCACGCTTGAGCGCTGCTAGAAGGGGAGAGTTCGGGTCGCGCTCGATGGCGGGGCGGTCGCCCGTCACGGTGTAGCTGCCATGGCAACCGGGAACGGCGGCTTCGGCGACGGCGATGGCCTGCTCTACCATGCGCGTCGCGGCGGCCGTATCGGTCGGCGGGGTCAGGCGCATGTCGACCCAGACTTTGGCGCGGTCGGGTACGACGTAGGGGCGATATCCGCCCTCGATTTGGCCAAACGTGATGGTCGAAGGCCCCAGCTCATCGTGTACGGGCAACGCTATGAACGCGCGGCGCAACGCGCAGACGACCTCGGCCATGGCGGCGACGGCGTCGGCGCCCTTCCAAGGCTGGCTCGCATGTGCCGTCACGCCGGCCATCTCGATCTCGAACCATGTGCGTCCCTTGTGCGCCACCTGAATCTGTCCATCGGTGGGCTCGGTGTCCAGTACCCATTCGCGCGAGCCGACCCAGCCGGCGTCGATGGCTGCCTCGGAGCCGCGCATAAAGTCTTCCTCGTCGACCGAGCAGATGAGCGAAAAGCCGCGGTGGGGCAGCGCGCCAACCGCCGCCACGCGCTCGAGCGTATGGACCAGTGCGGCAATGGCGCAGGCCAGGCCACCCTTCATATCGCAGGCACCGCGGCCATAGAGTTTATCGTTGCGCACGATCGCTCCGAGCGGCGGAATGTCCGCGTCCCAGCCATCGCCCAGTGTAACGGTATCCATATGGCAGATATAGACGAGCCGTGGCTCGTCGCTCAGTCCCGGCACGGTGACCATAAGGTTGCGGCGTCCGGGGAGCACCTCGAGTTCCTCAATCTGCACGGCATCGAGTACCGGATGGCTCAGCTGCGCCATCCAGTACTCAACCAGCGCTTTGATATACCGCTCAATTTCATCCTCATACGCGCCTGGGTCTGAGCTGTCGATCCGCACAAGCTCCTGCGCAAGCCGCCAGGCAAAGTCCTCATCAACCATATGCAACCTCACAATCAGTTTGCTTTCCAAACCGATTGTAAGCCTCCTGAGAGATTCGCGACGCGCGCGCAGCAGCATTTACCGTTCGCAGGCCGAGCCAGCGCGTTTGCCGTCCGAGCGGGTTCACAAGCGACGCAGCGGGTACGTACCCTTCATGGACGACATGCTGTGCGACATATCTGCCTTTCGGTATCACCGGATACCTCCACAGGTCTTGGCAATAATGCTGGACCTGCCCGATTCTGCGGACGATCCGCGCAGGGAGCACCTATGTGAGCATCCGCTCGTCAAGCATTTCCTGGGCACCCCGTTACACGTGTTGGCGCAGGGCGTCTGCGGGCGCAAGGGCGATCGCATTGTCAGGCATGTTTGGAACGGGGAGAGGCCGTTTGGCTCCGTGCGGCAGACAGAGTTTGGCCTCGATGTCGCGTCCCCACTCTTTACCCTGCTGACCCTGGCTTCCTCGGTTTCAAACGAGCGTTTAATCATGTGCATGTATGAGATGTGCGGCACCTTTGCCGTGTGCAAGATTGCGCCTCAGGTAAAGTCGGCACTTGTGCAGGCATATGGGGACCGGTGGGGTGACGCACGGTTGGGTTGGGAAAATGTAAAGGATGTCTCGGGGAATCCAACGGACTTGTGGAAACGACCTCCCTTGATCGAGCTCTCTGAGCTTACAGAGTTCGTCGATAAGGTCCGGGGGCTCCGCGGCGCTAAATCGTTCATACGAGCCGCGAAATGCATTACGGGGGTGGCAGCATCGCCGCTCGAGGTCCAGGCTTCGATGCTGTTTGGCCTTACGAGGTTGCGCGGCGGCGAAGGGCTGCGCCTTACCAATAACGTTGAGATTCGTATGACGCGCAGCGCCCGCCTGATTTCGGGGCTTGATAGGCGCTATGCCGATATCCTGCTGGCAAATAAGGACGGCAGCCGAGAGTGCCTTGTTGAATGCCAAGGTAAAGCCATACACGGATCCATAGAATCCAAGATTTCGGACTCCGATCGAACGACGGCCTTGCAAGCGATGGGATATCCCGTCGTTTTGATGACCTATAGCCAGCTGGCCGACTCCGATGCCTTCCGCGTGGTGATGGAGCTCATCATGTCCTATCTCGATGCGCCGTTGAAAGACAAGACGCCGCGGCAGCAGGAGCTTGAACGCCGGCTTCGTGAGGAGATATTTATCGATTGGTCGGGAATGTAGTCGTGCAGGTGGAAAACGGTCGCGCGAACTAGAGCTTTGGGCGCGAAAAAGGCTTCAGTTTCGCCTTGGAAGGGCTATAAAATTGCTATCCAGAACTAGTTGTTTCGGAAAATCGACAGTCAACTTGGATGTGGTATATAGAGATTGATCTTTACCTACTAAAGCCCCTGATAAAGTTGTTTATCAAAGCAGGTGCGCTCTGTGACTTGGGTATGACGGTCGATTATCCGAAAAAACTTGTTCTTGGTAGCATTTTCAAAACCAGCCGGAGCAACGAAATCGGCCCCCGTTTCGTGAAAACGGGGGCCGAATGGACTTCATGGTCTGCCTGACAGGCTTGGTGCCGGCGCTATTTGATCACGCGCACGCGATACATCGACGGAATCTGCTTGAGCGCCTCGATGGTGCTGCTGTCCAAGTGCTCGTCGGTGTCGAACATGGTGTAGGCGTTCTCGCCAGCGGACTCGTTGGTCATGCGCTGCACGTTGGCGTTGTCCTTGGCCAGGATGGCCGTAATCTGGCCGATCATGTTGGGCACGTTGGCGTGCAGGCAGGCAATGCGGCTTGCGGCGCGCGCCTTGCCCATGCTGCAGGCGGGGTAGTTGACGCTGTGCGCGATGTTGCCGTTCTCCAGGTAATCCTTGAGCTCGCTGATGGCCATGTCGGCGCAGTTGGCCTCGGCCTCGCCAGTGCCGGCGCCCGAGTGCGTGGTGATAAACGTATTGGGCATCTTGACGGTCTTGGGCGTGGCAAAGTCGCAGCTAAACCAGCTGAGCTTGCCCTCGCGCAGGGCGGCGTCGACGGCGTCCTCGTCAATGATGGTCTCACGCGCGTAGTTGATGAGCACTGCGTCGGGTGCCAGCAGGTTGATCTGCTCGGTGCTGATCATGCCGATGGTGTCGGCCTTGCTGGGCACGTGCACGGTGAGGTAGTCGCAGCCGCGGCACAGATCTTCGAGCGTGCCCACGCGCTGCACCTCGCGGCTCAGCACCCACGCGTGCTCAACGGAAATGAACGGGTCGTAGCCGTAAACGTCCATGCCCAGATCGACGCAGGCGTTGGCTACCTTGGAGCCCACGTTGCCCAGGCCGATGACGCCGATGCGCTTGCCCTTGAGCTCGCGGCCCACAAAGGCCTTCTTGGCCTTTTCGGCATCGACCTGAATCTCGGGGTCGTCGGCGTTGTTGCGCACCCAGTTCATCGACTGCACTACGCCGCGGCTCGAGAGCACCAGCATGCCCAGGACGAGCTCCTTGACGGCGTTGCTGTTGGCTCCGGGGGAGTTAAAGACCACGACGCCCTTCTTGGCGTACTCCTCGACGGGGATGTTGTTGACGCCGGCGCCGCAGCGGGCGATGGCGCGGATGCCCTCGGGCAGCTCGTAGCCGTGCAGGTCGGTCGAGCGCATCAGGATCGCGTCGGCCTCCTCGGCGGTGCTTACAAACTCGTAGCCCTCGCCAAACTCGACTTTGCCGTCTTTAGTGATGTCGTCGATGGTCTTAATCTTGCGCATGGAAAAACTCCTTAGAAGGTTTTGATCTAAACAGGGTGGTCTGAGGTGGCTGGTCGGCCCGCGGGTTGCGGGCTAGTTAGATCGCGGACTCAAACTATGCTGCGCTTCGAAGTCCTTCATGTACGAGGCCAGTGCCTGCACGTCTTCCATGGTTACGGCGTTGTAGACGCTGGCGCGCATGCCACCCACCAGGCGATGACCCTTGACGTTTTGAATCTGGTGCTCGGCCGCGCCTGCGACAAAGGCGGCGTCGAGGTCGGCATCGCCGGTACGGAAGGTGACGTTGGCGATGGAACGGCTGTCGGCCTGCGTGGTGCCGTGGAACAGCTCGCTGTTCTCGAGCAGGTCGTAGAGCAGGTTGGCCTTGGCCCAGTTGCGCTCGGCCATGGCGGCAAGTCCGCCGGTCTGCTCAACCCAACGGAACACCTTGCCGCACACGTAGATGCCAAAGGTGTTGGGCGTGTTGAGCATGGAGCCTTTGGCGGCCTGGGTCTTAAGGTCCAGGTACTGCGGCGTCTGCGCAAAGGCCGGACCGTCGGCGATCAGGTCATCGCGCACGATAACCACGGTCACACCCGCGGCGCCGGCGTTTTTCTGCGCGCCGGCGTAGATGAGCCCGTAGAGCTAAACGTCGAGCGGCTGCGACAGAAAGCAGCTCGAGACATCGGCGACCAGCGGCACGTCGCCGCAAGCGGGCAGCTCGTGGTACATGGTGCCAAAGATGGTGTTGTTCTGGCAGATGTAGACGTAGTCGAGCCCGTCGCCCGCGGCCTCGGCGGCAATACGCGCGTTGATGTCGGCCATGTTGGGGATGCGGTCGAAGTTGGTGTCCTCGGAGCTCGCGAGCAGCACGGCCTCACCATACTTGGCGGCTTCTTTGTATGCCTTGTTGGCAAAGTTGCCGGTCACGATGTAGCCGGCGCGGCCGCGGCGCATGAGGTTCATGGGGATGCCCGCAAACTGCAGCGTGGCGCCGCCCTGCAAAAACAGGACGCGGTAGTTGTCGGGGATGCTCAGCAGACGGCGCAGGGTTGCCTCGGCGTCGTTGATAATCTGCTGGTACATGCTAGATCGATGGCTCATCTCGAGCACGGACATGCCGCAACCGCGGTAGTCCATCATCTCGTCGGCGATCTCGGCGAGCACGCTTGTAGGCAGCGCGGCCGGGCCAGCTGAGAAGTTGTGCACACGTGCCATCTTCTAGTTCCCCTCGTAGTCGTTTGAACGTTCGGGATACTTTAGCACAGTGGAGCGCCAGGCGCGACCGCATCACGGTAAAACTCGACTGCGCCGCTATGATTTACAGGATGGTTACATGGGGGAGAGGTGACCTTACTCCTCAGGCAAATCCAAATCTGCGAGCGAAGACATGAGGTTCTCTAGGCGCTTGATTTCTTCGTCGCAAATTAGCTAACCCCTGGTCACTACGACGCCAGCGTGGCGATGACGGCTTCGTCGCCGGCGTATATTAGGGTGTTGCCATCGGGAATGATCGTTTGGCCGTCGCGCTTGAGCATCACTACAATAAACGGATGCTTGCCTTGCGGCACATCGCGCAGGCGCTGACCGGCCAGGCGACCGTGGGGAGTCACGGTGACCTCGCGCAGCGTAACCTCGGCACGCTCTTCGAATGTTGGGGCGGCCATCACCAGAAGATCGCCTTCCTGGATCACGGTATCGCCGTTGGGCAGTACCGGGTGCGCCCCGTCGCGCAGCACCAGGACCACGAGCATATCCGTGGCGCTGCCAATGTCCGCGAGCGAGCGTCCGGCAAACGGATGGCCAGCGCCCACCTTGAGCTTTACAAACGACATGCCGTCCTCGTCGCGGTAGTCGTTAAAGGTGCGGCGCACGTCGCCGGTCGCATCGATCATATCGAGCTTCTTCGCCAACGCCGGCAGCAGCGAGCCCTGCACCACAATGCTCGACACGGCAATCACAAACACCAGGTCAAATAGGTCGTGTCCGCCGGGAACGCCGGCCACCACGGCAAAGAGACTAAAGACGACCGAAGCTGCTCCGCGCAGACCCGCCCAGCTTACGAGCGCAACCTGGCGAGGGTTCGTCCTAAACGGCGCCAGCAGCATGCCCACGGCGATGGGGCGGCTCACGAAGAGCATAAACGCCATGAGCGCCAGGCCCGGTAGCAGCATTTGCGGCAGGCGTGCGGGTGTAACGAGCAGGCCCAGCAAAAAGAAGATGGTCATCTCGGCCATCTCGGTGAGAGTGTCAAAGAAGTGCGCCATCTCGACCTTGCCGGTGATGTCGCTGGCACCCAGCACAATGCCGGCCAGGTATACAGCCAAAAAGCCGTTGCCGCCCAGATAGCTTGGTAACGCGTAGGCGACGATCGCCACGGCGAACAAAAAGATGGTCTGCGCGCCCTCGGCCGTTGCGTGCGCGCGTTCAATCAGGCGGCCCGCCGCCCAGCCGATTGCAAGACCCAGGCCCGCGCCCAGGATAATCTGCTTGGCCAGCAGTGCGGGAATGTTGATGTCGCCGCCGGCCGCGAGTGTGGCGAGCACGGCGGTGAGCATATAGGCGACAGGATCGTTGGAGCCCGATTCGACCTCGAGCAGCGAGTCGGTGCCGCCCCTCAGCCTGTCTCTTAT
>URWM01000088.1 GCA_900551655.1 uncultured Collinsella sp. | reverse complement strand
GCTTCATGGCTGCGTCGTGGGCGGCGCGCTCGTAGGTGTCGTCGAGGGGCTTGAGCGGCAGCAGGGCTGTGGCCTGCGCGTCGCCACGGCGCTCGAGGGCGTGGGTAATGAGCCAGTCGGCGAGTTCGGGGTTCTTGGGCAGTGCCGGTCCGTGCAGGTACGTGCCGATGACGCCCTTGTAGATGAGGCCCTCAAGACCATCATCGCCGTTGTTGCCGGTGCCCGTGACGACGGACGTTCCGAGCGGCGTGGCATCGGCGTCCAAAAGCGTGCGGCCGCCATGGTTCTCAAATCCCACAAAGGGCTCGGGTGCCAGATCGGTTTTGACGGCTACGTTGCCGATCAGGCGGTCGGAGCCGCGTACGGTTTCGGCGGCAATGACCCCCAGACCCTCAATGCGATCCTCGCCCATATAGTACGAACGGCCGAGCAGCTGATAGCTGCCACAGATGGCGAGCAGCGAGCCGCCATCCTCAACATAGGATGCGACCTTGTCTTTTTGGGCGAGCAGTTCATGTGCGACCGCCAGCTGGTCGCGGTCGGAGCCACCGCCCATCATGACGATATCGGCATCGGTCAAATCAAGCGTTTCGCCCATACGGACCTCGTCCACACGCACGGGAATGCCACGCCAGGCGCAGCGGCGCTCGAGCGCGATAACATTGCCGCCGTCGCCGTAGAGGTTGAGGGCATCGGGATACAGGTATACGATGCGCAGCGGGCGCGAGAGCTCGACCGGCGCGACGCCGACGGGGACGGCGCTGCCATCGGCGCACGTTGCGGCGTGGGCGGCAACCGTAGCCGCATCGGTGCCTTTGAGCCCGTCGAGCTCCTTGACTAGCGGCGGAAAGGCCGTGTAGTTGGCGACGGCATAGAAAGTGTCGCCGGCGGCTTCATCCGCAACGGCACCGATCGCCTGCTCGATATTCGAGATAATCGTGGCATCGATGCCGGCGTACTTGAGGCGTACCTGCATGTCGTGTGCGCGCGTGCCGCCGGCAAAGGCGACAAGCCCCGTTGTGTCGGCGATGCGCTCAAAGTCGACGTCGTAGATCCACGATACATCGTGGCCGTCGGCGTCATTGTCGTTGAGGAAGAAAGCGCAGAGTCTGCCGCCTGCCGTCTTGATGGACTGGATTTGTCGATCGAAGCCTACGGGATTCTTGGCCAGGTTTGCCTCGACGGTACGGCCGGCGATCTCCCAGCGGCCCATACGCCCGCCGGCGGGGACGTAGGCATCGAGCGTGGGCTGCAGATGCGCTGCGTCCACGCCCAGCTCGTGGGCGGCGAAGAAGGCTGCGGCTACGTTGTAGACCATGTACAGGCCGTTGTAGCGCGTGACGATGTGCGTTGCGGGTGCGTCGGTATCGGGTCCAAAGACCAGGTCAAAGCCGTAACCGTCGCAGCCGAGCTCCACGCCCGTCACGCGACGGACCAGCCCAGGGCGGGCCCAGCCGCACGAGGGGCAATGGTATGCGCCAAGCTGGCCGTACTGCACATAGTCGTACTCCAACGGCGCATTGCACTGCGAGCAAAAACGCGAGTCGCTAATGCGATCGGACTCGGTGCCCGTGGCGCCGTCGATGCCAAAGGCGATGCTTGCATTGGGAACGCGCGCGGCGATTGCGGCACACAGCGGGTCGTCTGCGTTGTAGATGAGCGTTGTTGCCGGAGAGAGCTCCAATGCATGGGCGATGACGTCTTGGGTATGGTCGATCTCGCCGTAGCGGTCTAGCTGGTCGCGGAACAGGTTGAGCAGCACAAAGTACGTCGGCTTGAGCTTGGGCAGAACGCGTACGGT
This sequence comes from uncultured Collinsella sp., assembly GCA_900551655.1. Lineage (GTDB taxonomy): Bacteria > Actinomycetota > Coriobacteriia > Coriobacteriales > Coriobacteriaceae > Collinsella. The sequence continues at coordinate 4,691 of URWM01000088.1, read as the reverse complement.
GTAGAGCTCGTCACACTCAAAAACGCCCACGCGCTTGCCGCTGCTGGTGTGCCTAAGGCCGCTGCGCGCCTCGAGCAGTGCACCCACCACACCAGGCTCCATATTGTTGCCGGCACGGTTGCACACCACGGTGGCGCCGCTGGCGGCAACGGCGTCGGCGATGAGGTTGGAGGTGGTGGTCTTACCGTTGGTGCCGGTGATTGCCACGCTGCGGTCGACCAGGCTCGCGAGGTCGCTTAGCAGCTCGGGGTCGATCTTCATGGCGATGCGGCCGGGAAGCACGCCACCCTGGCGTTTGAGGACAGAGCGCAGTCCCCAGCGGGCGATATCGCTCGAGGTGCAGGCGAGAGATGAGCGGAGGTTCATGAAGCCGTTCCTAACATAGATGACATGGTCGGGGCAATCGCGTCGCTAAAAGCCGTAGCGGCGCGCAAATTCCTGGGCAAACTGCGATACGTCTTCGCAGGCGTTGGCCCAGGGGGCAAAGTCGGGGGTATCCGAGATGATGCCGTCGGCTTCCCAAACCGCCTGGTGCGAGAGGTCCCAGGGGTCGCGCGGCTCGGGTCGGCAGGGAAGATACGGCGTCTGGTACATGGGGTTCAGCAAGAAGAACGCGCCGCCCTCGCAACGGTTAGCGAACTCACGCAGCGCGCGCGTAGCCGGGCGCATCTTGTTTGTTTTGAACAGCAGAATCGTGCGGGCGAGCAGGTACCAAGGAGAGTTTTCGAGTGCGTCTGCCCCCATCTGTTCCTCGAGCTGATGAGCCAGGGCAAAAAAACCGTCCTGGTCTTCCAAGCGGGCGAGGGCAAGCAACACGGTGCCGGCGGTCCGGGTGGGATAGCCCTCCGCCTTAAGGACGCGGCGTGCGTAGTTGGCAGCAGCGCGGTAGCGGGCGCTCGCCATGCACAGCTGCGAGATGGCCTCGAGCGTGTGGAGCCACCCGATAAGCGCCGGCTCGCTTACGGTGAGGTCTGCTGCGGTGACACCGTCGGCCAAAACATTATTGGCCCAGTAGTGTGGGGCTTCCATGTCGAACCCGGGCACGCTTTGCTGCAGGTAATCGGCCGTGGTCGCCTCGAGCTTCATCAGGTCGCCCAGGCAGGCGTCGACGGGCGTGTCCGCCAAAATGATGGCGAGCAGCTGGGCATCGAGGACATACGCATCGATGCGGACGATCTTGAGCAGCTCATCGCGCATGTCGTCGAACAGGCGGTTGCGCGTCTGCTCAAACTCCTCGTCGCTGCCCATGTCCTCGATGCGATGGAGCTCGTCGAGCAGGTGGCGATGAACACCGGCGTAGGACAGCAGCGCCTGGGCATGCTCGGACTGCGCATACTTATGAGGGTTGACGTTCACGTCGTTATGGACAAGCTCGCGTGCTGCATCGGTGAGTTCGGGGTGCGATGCCAGATAGGTGCGCTCCAAGTAGGCGGGGATGTAGACGCTCGGATCCATTAGAGGTCTCCTCCCTTAAATGGAAGCCCCTGCTCGGCTGCACGCAGGATGCGCTCGTCGATCTGGGAGCGCACGATGTCGTTGGTGGCGACCCAGGCGGCAAAGCTGGCGTTGTCGGGCGCGCCTAGGCCCTCCTGCAGTACCGGCGTCGCCTCGGACAGGGCAAGGACAAGCTCATCGGTGGAGCCCACGCCCACGTTGACGCGGGCATAGACGCCATCGGGAAACTCGGTTTGGAAGTAGAGTGCTTCGGCCGCGTGCGGGCATGAGCGCACCAGGATGCGTAGGTAGTGTTCGGCGCCCTCGTAATCCAGCTCGCGCCAGGCAGCGCTCATCAGCGCGATGAGCGTCCACGGGTCCAAGTCACGCTCCGCATCTTTGGGGCGGCGGCGCAGCGGGGTATTCGCGAGGTACGGCACGGAGTGAGCGGAGCGAAAGCGCTTGAGCTCCTCGGCGGGGTATTCGAGCTTTGCCATGGCAAGCATCGCGGTATGGCGGACGCCGGCGGGGTCGTTGGGTGCAAAGTCCAGGCTGCGATTCGCGGCATCCAGCGACATGCGGTAGCGGCCGCTAATGAGCGCGCGCGATGCCAAGGCGGCAAGCCAGCGCAGGTAGGGACGGCGGGTCAGGTCGCCTGCGGCCTCACACTCGTAGGGGTCCTGCGCCGAGGCAATCTTGAGCGCCAGATCGTGCTCCACCTCGTCGCACTTGGACACCAGATACTGTACGTATTCCTCGTTGGATTCGGCGGTGAGGGCGCACAGCATGCGCTGGGCATCCCAGTTAGCCGGATCGAGCGCGGCTGCCTCACGGAGCATGTTCTCGGCTGCGGTCTCTTCTTGCTCTGCTTGGGCGTCGTCGGGGATAAAGGGGATGCGGTAGTCGACAGCCTCGACGACCTTGGCAATCAGATGCCCAGCTCGGTCGCGGTCGTGCACGATGAGCGGCGCGGGGTTACGGGTGAATTGTTCCATCAGACGCTCTACGGCGGCACCGTCGGTGAGTGGAATATTGTCGCGGCGCAAGGCCTCAAGAACGAGGCGATGGCAATCCTCTTGAATGGGGTCGAATGCCATGGGGCCTCCTTTGCTGCGGTTAGGGTTCAAATGTCTCTATATAAGGTTCTAGTTTACCCGCATGTGGCACACCGGGGGTGCCGCACTTGGACTTGCACCTTTGCACCACGAAGACGGATGTCGCACAAATGTCGGCACCATGGACGGCCGAGTGGTATCACGGTGCCGCAAACGGTCGATTTTTGGCGGCGAACGGTGCATATTTTGGAGGGGCACCGTCCTGCCCGGGATATGTAGTCAACCTTGATAAAACGTTTGCCCAGCTTGGGAGTATGAATGCCCCACAAGGGTCTTTAGGGATAGAAAAAACGTTTCATCATTGTTGGCTTTAGGTGAATAACTGACCAACCAGAACGGTAAAATAGTGTTTGTCTGAGCGTTGAGACGTTTAGACATCGCGCATTGTCATCGCCGGCAACGCGCAAACCGGTCCTAACGGAGCCAATTGGGTGCTCCGTTATATACGCAAGTCTAAGAGGGGCTTGTTTAGGAGGCACAGTATGGGACGTTTTACCAATCCTCGCGATCTGTACTTTGGTGAGGGCGCTCGCCACGAGGTGAAGAACCTCAAGGGCAAGAAGGCCATCATCGTTTCTGGCGGCAGCTCTATGCGTCGCGGCGGGTTCTTGCAGGACGTTGAGGCCGACCTTAAGGAAGGCGGTTTCGAGGTCAAGCTGTTCGAGGGCGTCGAGTCCGACCCGTCCATCGAGACGGTCATGAAGGGCGCCGAGGCCATGCGCGAGTTCGAGCCCGACTGGATTATCGCCATCGGCGGCGGCTCGCCCATCGATGCCGCTAAGGCCATGTGGGTCTTCTACGAGTATCCCGAGGAGTCCTTCGATAACATCATCCAGCCGTTCAGCTTCCCCGAGCTGCGTCAGAAGGCTCACTTCTGCGCCATTTCCTCCACCTCCGGTACCGCTACCGAGGTCACTGCCTTCTCCGTCATCACCGACTACGCCAAGGGCATCAAGTACCCGCTGGCCGACTTCAACATCACCCCTGATGTCGCCATCGTCGACCCCGAGCTCACCTACACCATGCCCGCCAAGCTGTGCGCTCACACCGGCATGGACGCTCTGACCCACTGCATGGAGGCTTACGTTTCCACTTGTGCTTCCATGTTCACCGACGCTAACGCTCTGCACGGCATCCGCGAGATCGTCGAGTGGCTGCCCAAGTCCTATGCTGGCGACCATGAGGCCCGTCAGCACATGCACGAGGCTCAGTGCATCGCCGGTATCGCCTTCTCCTCGGGCCTGCTGGGCATCGTTCACTCCATGGCTCACAAGACCGGTGCTGCCTTCGAGAACGGCCACATCATCCACGGTGCTGCTAACGCCATGTACCTGGGCAAGGTCATCCAGTGGAACTCCAAGGATCCGCGTGCTGCCGAGCGTTACGCTTACGTGGCCAAGGAGATCCTGCACCTTCCCGGCGAGACCAACGAGGAGCTCATCGCTGCGCTCGTCCAGAAGATTCGCGACCTCAACGACCAGCTCAACATTCCGCAGTCCATCAAGGATTATGCGAATGGTGGCGTGAAGGTCGACGCCGAGAACCCGCAGATGGTTTCCGAGGAGGAGTTCCTCGCCAAGCTGCCCGAGATCGCCGCGAACGCCGAGCAGGACGCCTGCACGCCCGAGAACCCGCGTGAGACCAAGGCTGCCGACTTCGAGAAGATTCTCAAGGCCTGCTACTACGACACCGACATCGATTTCTAATCGACTCTTGTTATCGTAACGAGGGGCTCCGCACGTATCCGTACGGAGCCCCTTTCTTTTTTCTTTTAGAGAATGGGATAGTTATGGCTGCAATTTTCAATAGCCCCAGCAAGTACATCCAGGGTCCGGACGAGCTCGCCAAGCTCGGCTCCTATGTCGAGCCGCTCGGCGCTAAGGCCCTCGTCATCGTGACGCCTTCGGGCAAGAAGCGCGTCGGTGCCAAGATTGAGGGCGGCTTTGCCGAGGCTAAGGCCGAGCTGCTGTTTGAGGACTTTAACGGCGAGTGCTCCAAGGGCGAGGTCGATCGCCTGGTTGCGCTCGCTCGTGACAACGGTTGCGATATCGTCGTCGGCGTCGGTGGCGGCAAGATCCTCGACACCGCGAAGGCCTGTCTCTTATACACATCTCCGAGCCCACGAGACGTAGAGGAATCTCG
>URWM01000087.1 GCA_900551655.1 uncultured Collinsella sp. | reverse complement strand
AACAGGAGGCCACTTAATGTGGCCTCCGTCGTGAGCAGGACTGTAGAGCAGGAAAGTTCATATACGGCCGCTGGGCCGGTCAGGGCCGGGGACCACACCCGTACGACTACAGCGTCATGTTCGGATCGGCGTCGACGTCGAACGGCGAGATTTCTCCTCGGTCGAATTTACGGCGGGCGACCTCCGCGATCATAGCGGCGTTGTCGGTGCATGCCGAGAGAGGCGGCACCGTCACGCGGATGCCCTGGCGCCCGAGCTTCTTGATCATCATCTCGCGCAGATGCGGGTTAGCCGAAACGCCGCCGCCGATGCAGTATTCCTTGCATCCGGTGGCATGCAGCGCGTTCTTGGCCTTCTTGTACTGAACGTCAAAGACCGCAGCCTCGAACGAAGCCGCCAGGTCGGGCAGATGAATCGTACGCCCGGCTTTGGTCTCCTGCTCAATGTAGAGCGTCACGGCCGTCTTAAGGCCCGAAAGCGAGAATCGATAGTCTCCCCTACTATTGAGCGCACGGGGGAAGTCAATCGCGCGGGGATTGCCCGTCTCGGCCAGTTTGGAAATGATGGGGCCGCCGGGATAGCCCAGACCCAGCGCCTTAGCCACCTTGTCGAAGGCCTCACCCACGGCGTCGTCGAGCGTCTCGCCGAGCACCTCGTAGTCGCCCCACGCCTTGACGTGAACAAGCATGGTATGACCGCCCGAGACGAGCGTGAAGATAAACGGCGGCTTGAGATCGGGCTGCGCCAGCAGGTTGGCGAACAGATGACCCTCCAGATGGTTGACGCACACGAGCGGTTTACCGGCGGCATAGGCAAAGCCCTTGGCGAAGGCGACGCCCACTACCAGAGCACCCACCAGGCCCGGACCCTGTGTCACGCCCACGGCGGCAAGCTCGCTGGGGGCAATGGCTCCACCCTCAAGACCAAGCGATGCTGCGGCATCCTCGAGCGCCGCATCCACGACACTCACAATCACCTCAACGTGCTTGCGCGAGGCGATCTCGGGCACCACGCCGCCAAAACGGGCATGGAAATCAATCTGCGTCGACACCTGGTTGGCCAGCATATTGCCATCCGCATCGATAATCGCCACGGCCGTCTCGTCGCAGGAACTCTCGATAGCGAGCACTAGGCGACGGCGCTCAATTTCAGCGCACTCCTCAACGGTTCGCTCGGGCGCAGGCAGCGGCCATACACGCTGCTCGGCCGCCGTCGGCTCGGGCGAAGCGTTGTCGACCGGGAGCACGAGGGGCAGCGGAGCCGTCATGACGATGGCATCCTTGCCGGCACCATAGTAGCCGCGGCGACGGCCAGCCTCGGTAAAGCCCAGAGCGTTATAAAGCGCGATCGCTCCCTCGTTACCGTCCTCGACCTCGAGCGAAGCCGTGGTGCAGCCGAGCATCTGGGCATCATAGCTCACGTGCGACAGCAGCTTGCGGGCAATGCCCTCGCGGCGATGTGCCGGGTCGACGGCGACATCCAGAATCTGCACATCACCGTCCACGACCATACCGCCGGCAAGGCCCAGCAGCTTGCCGTCGTCGTGTGCCACCCACCAACTACGCGGCGCAGCGACGTCCTCGCCCAGTTCGGACAGGAACATGCCCGGCGTCCACGCCTTGTGTCCGGCACCTTCAAAGCAGGCAGCCTCTAGCGCGCTCGCGCCCTCGGCATCCGCCGCGCCCATGGGACGGAACTGCAGATGACGACCGGCGAGTTCATCGGCAACGCCCGTAATTTCGCTCTGCGCACTCTCGGCAAGACCAAGACGCTTGCGCTCGTTTTCCTCGGCATCAGAAAGGCGCGTGTAAATCGGCAGGACGCGAGCCGGATCGCCGTCACCCGCAGCGTGCGCGAGCAGCAAGCCCTCGCCCGAAGGCCACCACAGGTCGCGCTCCACGCAGCGGGCGATCTCGTCCTCACCCAGCAGCTTGCCATAGCGCACGAGACCGTCGCCGGTCAGCTGAACCTGGTCCCAGTCCGCTGCTTGGCGCCACTCATCGAGCGCCACGGCGGCCTTGACCACGTGTTCGCGCTCAAATTGACGTTCGGGACCCTCATCGACCAGCATATACAGCGCCGGATATACCTCACCGCGCATAGCATCGGCCAAGATACCAAGCTTGCCGCGCACGCCAGCCTTCCACGCCGTCCAAGCGCAAGCGTCGAGCGTCGACACGCCCAGCAGCGGAACATTGGCACCGCGCGCGAGGCCCTTGGCAGTGGAGATACCGATGCGCACACCCGTAAACGACCCCGGGCCGCGGCCGACCACATAGCAACCAACATCGCTGCGATCCAGACTGGCTTGAGCCAGCACACCATCAACGGTATTCACGAGCTCAACGTTGGCGTGACGGCGACACATGTGGTCGCCACTCACGAGCTTCGTCTCGCCCGTCTGTCTATCAATCCAACTTGCCGCGCAGGCAAGCATGTCGGTCGAGGTATCGAGCGCCACCACCAGCGCGTTGTCGTTATGCAAGCTCATCTTGTACAGCCTTATCAATCAAATGGGAAAGCTCCATTGCGCGGTCACCGTGCGCCTCAAGCGTTATCGTTCGCACATCGCTGTCGCCCTCATCACGCTTGAGCGTCACCGAAAGATACTCATCCGTCAGCTCGTCTTGGAATTGTTCGCCCCATTCCAGCAGGCAAGCACCCTCATAGCCCAGCACATCGAAAATGCCCGTATCCTCGAGCTCATAGGCATGCTCCAGGCGGTATAGATCAAAGTGAAACAGCGGAATACGACCTTGATCGTGAACGGCCATGAGCGCAAACGTAGGGCTCGTAACCATATGCCCATCGCCCAGCCCGCGCGAGACGCCCTTGGTAAAGTGAGTTTTGCCCACTCCCAGGCCACCGGTCAGGATGAGTACATCGCCGTCCTCAAGGCACGGTGCAATTAGCTCGCCAAAGTACTCCGTATCGGCAGCGCAAGTCGTTTTGTAAGTACCTACCCCCAGGCGCTCCAGGGACATATATGCTCCTTATTATTCCGAGGCGTCCTCTGGTGCAGGATGTCGCTCCAGATAGTCGCCCAGCATCTTAAAGTCTTCCTCCAGCAACTCCTGCCACGCCGGATTACGCAGCGCCGCCGCCGGATGGAACGTGGGCATCACCACAAAATGCCCCATCTGATGGAACCTGCCGCGCAGTTTGGTGATGCCGATCTCGGTCTTAAGCACAAAATGCGTCGCGGGGTTACCGAGCGTCACGATGATATCGGGCCAAATGCTTCGAATCTGCTCACGCAAAAACGGCGAGCAAGCCAGCACTTCCTCGGGACGCGGATTGCGGTTTCCCGGCGGGCGGCACTTAAGCACATTGGCAATGTAGACGTCTTCGCGTTTAAGACCCGCCAGGGACAAAATGCCGTTGAGGTCCTCGCCTGCCGCCCCCACAAAGGGTTCGCCCTGCAAATCCTCATTGCGGCCCGGTGCCTCGCCAATAAACATCACGCGAGCGCGGGGGTTTCCCACGCCAAACACGATATTGTGACGCGACTGGTAGAGCTGGCAGAGGTGACAATCGCCCAGAACGGCCTCGATCTCCTCGAGTGCGACCTCACGCGGCGCCTGATGGGTATGGCCCGGGATGTGCATGACGCCCATAGCGGCTCCTACACGTAGACCTTGTCGAGACGCATGCCAAAGCCGCAGGCGACCTCGTAGTTAATCGTTCCGCGCAGTCGGGCCATCTCGTCCATAGTGATCTCGGCATCGCCATCGCGGCCGACAATGATCATCTCGTCACCATACTCGGCCTCGGGAATCTCGTGTGCCGGGTTGGACTGAATGGCGACCATAAACTGGTCCATGCAGATATTGCCAACCTGATGCACGCGCTCGCCGCGATACAGCACATCCATACGATTGGAAAGCGTACGCGATAGGCCATCGGCATAACCGATCGGCAGCGTGCAGATCTGAACGCGCGCACGCGGTACGCGGTAGGTAAAACCGTAGCCCACGCCCTCACCCATCGCAGGGTGTGCCACGCGCGTCACACGCGCATGGACGCTCATAACGGGATCAAGCTGCATCACGCGGCCACTCAGCTCGCACGGCTGCATGCCATACAAGCCAACGCCGGCGCGAATCATATCAAAATGCATCGAGGGATCAAGCATCGAGGACGGCGTGTTGGCGCAGTGCACGATACCGCACTCAAAACCCGCGTCCTTAATGGCCTGAACGGCCTCGGTAAAGCGTTGGCACTGCAGTTTGTAGTCCCAACCCGAAGGTTCATCGGCCGTGGCGAAGTGCGTAAAGACGCCATCACACTGGATACCGCGATGGAAGCTAATACCACGAACAAAGTCGAGCACCTGCGTATAGTGAACACCGATGCGGTTCATGCCCGTCTCGATGGCTAGATGGTACTTGCCCACCTTGCCTGCCGCGACAGCGCACTCGCCATAGGCAAGGGCGAAATCGGACGTATAGACCGAAGGCATAATGTCAAACTCAAGCAGTGTGGGAATAGCCTCGATAGGCGGCTCGCTTAGGATCAGGATGGGTTTTGTGATCCCGCCCTGTCGAAGCTCAACGCCTTCACTAACCGTCGCCACGGCAAACATGTCGGCACCGGCCGAATACATGATTTTGGCGCACTCGACGGCACCATGTCCATAGGCATCGGCCTTGACCACGCAGCACAGTCGCTGACGTGGATCGAGCAGGTTCTTGTAAGCCCTCGTGTTGCGGCGAAGCGCCCCTCGGTCAATCTCAACCCAGGACCAGCGCGTCAAATCGGCTTTATTCATGATTAGTCATCCGACCCTTCGTCCATGATTCCCAGATCTTCGAGCGCATCCTTTGCCGCCAGCTCCATGGCAGGACCGATCAAGTCGATAAGATCGGTCGCGATAACGCTCTTCTCACCATACTCCGTCGCCGCGGCAAAACCGGCGTAGCTGTGAAGTGCGACGGCGTACGAATACAGCAACTCCCAACGATCCATCTCGTCGCGCATGGTGGCAAGCGTGCCGGCCAAAATACCCGCGAGAACATCACCCGAACCGGCAGTTGCCAGAGAAGCCGGACCCGAGAGCGGCAGCAGTACACGCTCAACGCCACAGATAGCCGTCGTCGGCCCCTTGGCAATGACCACCAGATTGTCGGAGCCTGCAGCCCAGACAACCTTCTGCGCGGCCGCAATCGCGGTACCAAGGTCGTTCACCTCGTCACCGGCAACCAGACGCGAAAGCTCACGATAGTGCGGCGTCATAACCAACGGCTGCTCGCGACGATACATCTCGGGATTACTATCAATACCGTCAATGGCAATCTTAGCAAGGCAGTTGAGTGCATCGGCGTCCAAAATAAGCGGTACATCAAGCTCGAGCAAGCCCGAAACCACCTGCATAGCGCCGGCGGACGTCGTCATACCAGGACCGCACAGTACGCAGCTGTACTTCTTTGCAATCTCGCACACCGTCATGCGCGCAGCGGCGCCAAAGGAGCCGCGGGAATCAGACGGAATAGCAAAGACGGGAATCGAAGGAAGCGCCATGCGAATAAGATTGGCGCAGGCGTCAGGAGCCGCGACCGCCACGTAACCAGCACCCGCGCGAGCTGCAGACTTGGCCGCCATAATGGCAGCACCAGGATATTGCGCAGATCCGGCGACAATAAGCACAGAGCCACGGGAATACTTATCGATATTCGTAGGCAGTGGGGCAAAGTAATCAACTAAGTCACCGGGCTCGACAATCTCAGCGGCGTGGTCGACATCATCGATGACCTCGTCAAGACGGTCGTAAAGATTGCCGCAGATCAAATCGCCAGCATACTCAGGACCATCAGCGCTATACAGACCAATCTTGGGCGCAATCATCGTCACCGTATGCTCGGCACGAATGCAGTCGTCATCAACAACGCCCGTCTCGGCATTCAGGCCCGAGGGGACATCAATGGATACGACACAATCGGCGCATTCATTGACCGTAGGAATCCAGATGGAGAACGGCGCACGCAGATTCCCATGGAAACCGGTACCAAAAATGGCATCGACAACAACATCGGCCTTATCGATCAAAACCTCGAGTTCGTCACGCGAAGGGCCGACGCAAACGTGCACATCGCGGCCGGCAGTACGACGAGCAACATGACGTGCCAGAGCAGCAGGAATCTCATCCGGTTCAACCGGAGAAACGATATCGACGTCCACACCCTTATGGCTCAGGATATCGGCGGCAACCCAACCGTCGCCGCCATTATTACCAAAACCGACCAGAACGAGAACCCGATCGGGATTGAGCTTCAAGACCTCGTTGGCGGCAAACTCACCCGCTAGCTCCATAAGCTCGGCCTTCGAAGTCCCTTCGCGTTCGATGATATCCTCGAGACGAACGACTTCTTCGGTACTCAAAACCGGTTTCATCTATGCTCCTAGCGTATCTTGCGAAGCATCGCCCAGGTGCTCCGTCAATGCTGAATTCTGCAGCTGCTCAAGCTCATCTAAAACAGAGCGAGCCTCTTTAAATGTCTGCGCAACGCGTTTCTTGGCTGTCTCTTATAC
>URWM01000086.1 GCA_900551655.1 uncultured Collinsella sp. | reverse complement strand
CGGCAGCGTCAGATGTGTATAAGAGACAGGTGCCGCCGTATCTGCCACGCTCGACGAGGGCGAGCAGGTTACCGGTGACGTGCGTCGTGCCCAGACCGGCTCCGTCGAGGGCGCCGTGGGCACACAGGCCTTTGCCGATGCCGTTATCGCGCACCTGGCCTAAGGTATGCACGCTGCAAACGCCTAAATAGTACTTAAGTGTTTGCGTATAACCTAAGAATCAATACGCCCGGCACTCTGTCGGGCGTATTCTATTGAAGACTATGTTTCCTAACAAGGAGTAACCGATATGGGTCTGATTCAAAAGAAGGACGAGAAGGACGAGATCGACGGCATCCAGATCATCGAGCGCGGCGAAGGCCCCGACGGTGACGAGGACGAGAAGATCGACCTGGTCACCGGTACGTCTGCCGAGCACATTGCTGCCGGTACGACGGCCGAGGAGGAGGACGCCCGTCTGGAGGCTCAGATTGCCGCGGATGCCGCTGACGAGGATCTGATGCCCGAGGAGCAGGACGAGGACGACGACTCCGACGTGGATGACCACACTTGCAAGCACAAGAAGACGATGATTGCCGCCTTTGTGGTTGCAGTCGTGATTGCTGCCGTGATTGGCTTCTTTATTGGCAATGGTGGTTTTGGCGGCAAGGGTGTCGGCTCGTCGACCCTGACCGAGGACCAGCTCGATTCGACCGTGGCAAGCTACAGCTACAACGGCAAGAAGAGTGACATCACCGCACGCGAGGCCATCGAGAGCCAGTACAGCCTCGACACCGTCAAGGACGACGACGGCAACTATGCCGCTCCGTCTGCCGACGTTATCCTGTCCTACGTGCGCAACAAGATCCTGCTCGATGCTGCCGAGGACGAGGGCATCACCGTCTCTTCTAAGGAGATGAAGAAATACGCCGAGGATTCCATCGGCACTTCGGACTACAAGACCATGGCTACGCAGTATGGCGTGTCCAAGGACCAGGCCAAGCAGATCGTCCGCCAGTCCGCGACGCTGCAGAAGCTCTACAAGAAGAAGGTGGGCGATAGCTCCGCAAGCATGCCGACCGCTCCGACCGAGCCTGCTGACGGCAACGAGGAGACCGCGAGCAAGGACTACGCCGACTACATCATCAACCTTGCCGGTGACGAGTGGGATAGCGAGAAGGGCACTTGGAAGGACGCCGACAGCACCTACGCTAAGGCCTTTGCCGACGATGCCTTTACGGCCGATAGCGCCACCTATAAGCAGGCCATGACCGCCTACTACACTGCTTACCAGCAGTACTCTTCGCAGGCTTCGAGCGCCAGCTCCAAGTGGACCGAGTATGCTAACGGCCTCTACGCCAAGGCCAACATCAGCATCTACGGCCTGTTTGCGTAAAGAGTCGCACGGCTCATCGAGCATCTAGCCGATAGACAGCAGAAAGTCCGCCAGTACGGAAGTCGTTCTGGCGGACTTTTTGCGTTGAGGGCGTGATTGGCGGCTTAATTATGGCTATTCATCTTTAAGTCCAAAAAGGCTATCGGCTTCATCGTCGGATATATATTCCAGTACATCGCCCGGTTGGCAGTCGAGTGCCCGACATATCGCGTCAAGAGTTGAAAAACGTATGGCAGAAACCTTGCCCGTCTTAATGCGTGACATATTGACCTGGGAGATGCCCACGCGTTCCGCAAGCTCTTTGGATGAGATCTTGCGTTCGGCGAGCATGCGGTCAAGCCGCAGAATAATCATGGATTCCCCCTAGAGCAACTCGTCATCTTGTTTTTGCAGGATATACCCGTAGCGGAAGATACTGGCAATCAGGCAAATAATCAGGCCTGCAAAGAGCATGGAGGGCTCGAATAACTGGCCGACGAACGCATCCGTAAAGCTGCCGCCAAATCCTGAGAGTATCATTCTCGTGATTACGGCACCAAGAAGCCTCACGGCAACGCCGCCGATAAGGAATAAATGTCCTACTCGACGAAGTGTCTGGTTACATTCAAGGTCAAAGGGCCTGCCTTCCTTTTCAATGTTGAAGAAAAGCCTGCGCACGCTTATCGCGATGGTAAGCGCGAGGCATGTCATCAAGAGGCTCCCTATGGCAGTGTGGCCATCGTGTGCGACGAGCATAAGTGGGGCCTGCGCATCGGTACCGACGATAGCAAGGCACGGCCCTTTGCCGGCTTGAAGTTCTACGGATTGGAGACACGAGCCTTGGGAGAGGCCAGGCAATATGAGTAGAAGGTCAATCGCAATGACTGCGAGGAGTCCCAGAACGAGCGCGGTGGTAATGCAGACCGTGGCCCATTTGCAGATGCGAGCGAGCTTCCTCAGTTTGGCTACCGTCTGTTCGCGGCTGATGGTTTCATTCGATATAGACGCGTTTCGATGGACCATAACCCCTCCAATCGGCGTTTTGGATGATATTTGTATCATATCAGAATTAATGACAAACGATAAATAATTACTGAAACTGAGTAAGTAATGATTGAAAACGATTAACGTGAGCTATTGGCTCATTTATGGATGCGGGAGTTTGACGCGCGGGGGATGAGGACAAATGCCAAAACTTCCCGCGATTGCGCAAACGCTCCATCGCGTTTCCCTAATTCATCTGGGAAAACAACTGCAAACGATTACAAGAAACCGGTGAACGGTCGAAAACTACCGTTCACCGATAATCTCAAAACTGGTTCTAACTGGTATTAAGTCAAAAAGACCAATTCACATATCTTCACAATGACCTGCAATTTTTCTACACGCTATTTTTAGCCGCCCTGCGTTGTTTAGACACAGGAAAAGATCCGATCTTTTGCCAAAACATTTCGAAACGGTTTCAAAACCGCAGGTAGAAGTGTTAACGACCGGTAAACGGTCGATTTATCACCGTGAGCGGTGCAAAAACGTTTTACCGTATGAATCAACGAAAGCGACCTCTTTTGGGGTGATATAGTGACAACAACACGTCACGTGGTTACTACCAGTTTAGAAACCACTGGTCTTCAAAGAAGGCTTTCTAAGAAGCTTTAAGGGCGAGCGCCCGCTGGCTTCCGAAAATCATCGGACTCAGATTGTACACACCTTCGGAAGGGAAATTTGAATGGTTGGCTTTATTCTTACCGGTCATGGACAGTTCGCACCCGGCCTAGCTAGCGCTATCGCTATGGTTGCCGGCGACCAGCCCGCTTTTACCGTCGTTCCTTTTGAGGGCGACCAGGCTGCTTCCTACGGTGAGGATCTCCGCGCCGCTATTACCGCCATGCGCGAGGAGTGCGATGGCGTGCTCGTCTTTACCGACCTGCTTGGCGGCACCCCGTTCAACCAGTCGATGATGATTGCCCAGGATGTCGACAACGTCGAGGTTCTGACTGGCACCAACCTTCCCATGGTTATTGAGCTTCTGTTCCTCCGCGGCAATGCCACGCTCGCCGAGCTTGGCGAGCAGGCCGTGACCGTTGGCCAGACGGGCGTCACCGCCCAGACGGTCGCATCCGTTGCCGGCTCCGAGGAAGAGGATATCTTCGGCGACGAGGACGGCATCTAATGGCCGATTTCGGAGCCAACGTCCTGAGCTCCTCGGTCGCCCTTTTAGGCCTGCTTGTCATCATGGGCTTGATTTACACCATCTGGTCGCAAATCAACATGAAGAAGAAGCAGAAGTACTTCAAGGAGCTGCACACCGAGCTCAAGCCGGGTCAAGAGGTTCTTTTCGCCGGCGGTATCTACGGAACCGTCAAAGGCATCGAAGGCGAGAAGGTCCAGATCAAAGTCCGATCCGGAGCCGTCGTAGATGTTTCGCGTTACGCGATTCAGGAGATCAAGTAACTGTCGTCAGCAAATAACGAAAGGAAGCTGATCAACATGGCAGAACCCAACATTCTTCTTACCCGCATCGATAACCGACTGGTTCATGGTCAGGTTGCCACCCAGTGGAACTCCACCCTGGGCTCCAACCTCATCCTCGTCGCCAACGACGACGTGGCGTCCAACACCATGCGCCAGAACCTCATGAAGATGGCCGCTCCCGCCGGCGTCGCTACGCGTTTCTTCTCTCTGCAGAAGACCATCGACGTCATTGGCAAGGCGAGCCCGCGCCAGAAGATCTTCATCGTGGCCGAAACACCGGAAGACGTGCTTACGCTCGTCAAGGGCGGTGTGCCTATAAAGAAGGTAAACATCGGCAACATGCACATGTCGGAAGGAAAGCGCCAAGTCGCCACCTCCGTCGCAGTTAACGACGAGGATGTCGCTGCGTTTAAAGAGCTGCAGGAATTGGGGGTGGAGTTGGAGATCAGGCGCGTTCCGAGCACGCCTGTTGAGGACACGAGCAAGCTCTTCTCGTAATCCTCATGATCCACGTTGTCAGGAATGAAACCCTGACATTCTGTACGTGAAATCCAAAGTGCGTACATTCATTTTGAAAGGAGGAGCAAGATGGAATACTCGATCATCCAGATCGCTCTGGTCTTCGTCGTCACGTTCATCGCGGCAATCGACCAGTTTGACTTCCTCGAGTCTCTCTATCAGCCCATCGTCACCGGCGCCGTCATCGGTCTTATCCTTGGCGACCTCAACACCGGTCTTCTCGTGGGTGGTACCTATCAGCTCATGACGATCGGCAACATGCCGATCGGAGGCGCTCAGCCGCCTAACGCCGTCATCGGCGGCATCATGGCAGCCATTCTCGCTATCGCCACGGGCCTCGAGCCCAACGCGGCAGTCGGCCTCGCCATTCCGTTCGCTCTGCTTGGCCAGCTCGGCGTTACCCTGGTCTTCACGCTTATGTCCCCGCTTATGTCCACGGCCGATAACATGGCTCACAACGCGGACACCAAGGGCATCGAGCGCCTGAACTACTTCGCCATGGCTCTGCTCGGCCTGATCTTCGCTGTCGTCGTCACCCTGTTCTTCATCGCTGGCGCTACCATTGGTCAGACCATCGCTTCCGCCATCCCGACTTGGCTGCAGACCGGTCTGTCCGCTGCAGGCGGCATGATGCGCTTCGTCGGCTTCGCCGTCCTGCTCAAGGTTATGATGAACCGCGATATGTGGGGCTTCTTCCTCATGGGCTTTGGCCTCGCGCTCATCACCGTTGCCAACGATTCGCTGGCAACCCCTGCTCTGCTCATCCTCGCTCTCATCGGCTTCGGCATCGCTTTCTGGGACTTCCAGCAGCAGACCGAGCTGAAGGGTGCAGCTGTTTCTGACGGAGGTGACTTCGAAGATGGCATCTAATGAGTATGTGATCCCGGAGCACTACGAGGATCTCACTCCTGCTCCGCAGCTCGACCAGAAGACCCTCAACAAGATGGCTTGGCGCTCCTGCTTCCTGCAGGCCTCGTTCAACTACGAGCGTATGCAGGCCGCTGGCTGGCTCTACTCCATCATCCCCGGTCTGGAGAAGATCCACACCAACAAGAACGACCTCGCGGCTTCCATGAGCCACAACCTGGAGTTCTTCAACACCCACCCGTTCCTCGTCACCTTTGTTATGGGCATCGTGCTTTCGCTCGAGCAGAACAAGGTTGACATCCCCACGATCCGCGCCGTCCGCGTCGCCGCAATGGGCCCGCTCGGTGGTATCGGTGACGCCCTGTTCTGGCTGACGCTCGTGCCTATCACGGCCGGCATCACCTCCAACATGGCCATCAACGGCAACGCTGCTGCGCCGATCATCTTCCTGGTGATCTTCAACGCTGTCCAGTTCGCTCTGCGCTTCTGGCTCATGAACTGGTCCTACAAGCTTGGCACCAGCGCTATTGACGCTCTGACCGCCAACATGCAGGCCTTCACGCGTGCCGCTTCCATCATGGGCGTCTTCGTCGTCGGTTGCCTGGTCGTCACCATGGGTGGCACCCAGATCAACCTCCAGATCCCCAACGGCACCACCCGTGGTCTCTCCGCTACTACCGTGATCGTCTCCGAGAAGGAGGCCGAGAACTTCACCGGTATGGAGGGCATCGATACCGAGACCGCTGAGGCCGGTACCATCGCCATGACCGATAAGGACGGCAACGCCCTTACCGCTTCCGATGCCGACGGCAACGCTGTCGAGTGCGGCGTCACCGATCTGGGCAACGGCATGGAGTCCGTGACCTACGGCACCGTTACCGAGGATCCGGTCAACTTCTCTGTTGCCGACACCCTCAACACCATCGTCCCGAAGCTCGTCCCGCTTATGCTTACGCTGCTGCTTTACTACATGTTCGCTAAGCACAGCTGGACCCCGACCAAGGGCATTCTCCTGCTCTTCGTCCTTGGCATCCTGGGCGCTGGCCCGCTTGGTCTCTGGCCGAGCATCTGGTAAGGCTCTAGCTTGAGGGGTGTGTCCCTACGCGGCTCACACCCCGACCCCTTAAGCCATGTGTATGTTAAAAGCCGCGTGCTCGAAAGAGCGCGCGGCTTTTGTTTTCTTAATGATTCGGGTGTGGCAGACAGATAATGCATAACACCCTAGGTAGTTAGCCGAATTCGAGCAAAAGGGAGGATAGGATGGCGATCGGAGCGCGTAAGCAGCCGCTGTACGATCAGCTGGTCGATATTCTGACCGAAAAGATTGACCATGAATATCGCGCCGGTGACATGATTCCTTCCGAGCGCGAACTTTCGGAGCGCTATGGTCTCTCGCGCACTACGGTACGCCTGGCTCTGCAGGAACTGGAGCGTTTAGGACTGGTGGTTCGGCAGCACGGTCGCGGTACCTTTGTGACCGACCGCTCGGCAAAGGCAACCAATCTTATGCAGTCCTACAGCTGTCTCTTATACACATCTGACGCTGCCGACGAAGGC
>URWM01000085.1 GCA_900551655.1 uncultured Collinsella sp. | reverse complement strand
GATTCCTCTACGTCTCGTGGGCTCGGAGATGTGTATAAGAGACAGCAGCAGATAGAAGATAAGAAACAGACCCGTGATGCGCGCAAAGCCAGCCTGTCGCAGCACATCGGCAAGCGTCCTCAACTTGTTCATCGCGACCCCTTTTCCCAGACGTCCAATCTCGTTCGCTCGGTATTGTCCCACGCCTCCCCCGCAAACGGAACTAGTCATCGGGGACGTTCTTAAATGACTAGTCAAACAAGAACGTCCCCAATGACTGCCGGGCGGGACCGTTTAGCGGTGCAGCTGCCGACTGGGCAGGCTGAGCTGGTATCCTTATGCGGTAATGTCTCGATTCGTTAGGATTGCATGTGAGAGCTGCCACTGTCCTTCGTTCAGTTATATGTTGCACCCTGGCCGCCGCGCTTACCGCGCTCGCCGTACTGAGCGCCGTCGCGCCCGCCCCTGTCTTTGCCGCCGACTCCGATCAGCAGGTCAAGACGGTCCGCGTCGGCTGGCTCGTCAACAACGAGGGCTTCCAGGACGGCACCCCCGGCGAGCGTCTCTCGGGATGGGGTTACGAGTACCTCCAGACCCTGTCGTACTACACGTCCGGCTGGCGGTACGAATACGTCTCCGGCACCTTCACCGAGCTTATGGACATGCTCGAGGCAGGCGAGATCGACCTCATGCCCAACATCTCCTACTCCGAGGAACGTGCCCAAAAGCTGCTCTTTTCCTCGAACCCCGAGGGCACCGAGCGCTACTTCATCTACGCCAAGCCCGATCGCGACGATCTGGCCAAGGGTGACCCCCAAGCGCTCCAAGGCCTTACCATCGGCTGCAACCCCGGCGTTATGCAAACCTTCGTTGGCCAACAGTGGCTCGCCAACGAAGGCATTACCTGCACCTATAAAGAAATCAACACTGGCGGCGCCCTCTTTGACGCGCTCGCAAACAACGAGGTCGATGCCATCATCATGAACGACACGACCTCGTCGCCCAGCGCCTCCCCCATGTTCTACATTGGTTCGAGCGACTACTTTTTTGCCGTCCCCAAAAGCCGCCCCGACCTGATGGACGACATCAATGCCGCCATGTCGGCAATCGCCCGCGTCAACCCACGCTATATCGACGAAGTCAAATCTAACTACTCGGCCCAAAACAGCGGTTCATCATCGCTCAACGGCCCCGAACGTTCCTGGCTCAAAACAAATGACAACACCATCACGCTCGGCTACATTACGGGCAAACTCCCCTACTGCAACGAGAACGAAGACGGCGAAATGGAAGGCTCGCTCGCATCGCTTGCGACGACGCTACACGATAAATTTGGCATTACGGTCAAAACCGTCGCCTTTGATAGCTACAAGATGATGTCAAAGGCCCTGTCAAAGGGAAGCATAGACGTTGTGCTGCCGGTATACCGAGATTACTGGTTTGCCGAGCAATCAGGCGTTGTGCAGTCGGTATCGTTGGGAACCATATCCCTCACCGCCATCCACACCGGCAGCAACCTGAACAAAGACCTTCAGAACATCGCCTGTACCAAATCATCGTTTGTCAACAAAAATGCACTTGAAAGTCTGTTCCCCACAGCGACCGTGACCGAATACCAATCCGACGATGAAGCGTTCGACGCCCTCAGAAAGGGAACGGCGCACTGCATCGTCGCTCCCAGCTCACGCATAAAAACCATCGGCGACCGTCATGATCTCAAGGACTACGAGACGGTCGAGCTCCCTGACACCTGTGAGCTCTCGTGCTGGATTTCGCGCGGAAAGCCCGAGCTGCTGGGAATCATCAACAAGGGCATCATCAATGCCGGAGAATCGCTCTCCGCAAGCAATTACTCATCCACGTCGTACACGACCCAGGAATCAGACACGCTTCAATTCCTTTTTCGCAACCGCACCGCCATTGCCGCTACCCTCATCGGTATGTTGTCGGTCGGCATCGTCCTGCTCATCTGGGCGCTCGTGCGCGCTCGAACCGAGCGCAAAAAAGCCGACGCTGCCAACGCCGCTAAGACGGCATTCCTCACGCGCATGAGCCACGACATCCGTACGCCGCTCAACGGTATCCTGGGCCTTATCGAGATCGAGGAATTGAAGGAAGGCGATATGCAAGTCGCCCGCGAGAGCCGTGCCAAGGCGCGCGTTGCCGCCAATCACCTGCTCTCGCTGATCAACGACATTCTCGAGATGGGCAAAATCGAAGACCGCAAGCTAACACTGGAGCATGCGCCTTTTAACCTCAAAGAGCTCTGTGACAATACGCTGGTTCTGTGCAAGCTCCGCGCGTCCAGTAACGGCATCACAATGCAGGACAATAGTCTGCCGTACGCCACGGGGCCATACATGATCGGCAGTCCCACCCATATCCGACAGATCATGATCAACCTGTTAGACAACAGCATTAAGTACAACAAGCACGGCGGCTCCGTCACCTTTAGCTCAAAGACCAAGCCACTCGATAACGGGCGCGCGCTCTTTTGCTTTAGCGTTTCGGATACCGGCATTGGCATGGCTCCCGAGTTTTTAAAGCATATCTATGAGCCGTTTGCCCAAGAAGGTGACGATGCGCGCAGCAAGTTCCAAGGAACCGGCATGGGCATGCCAATCGTCAAGTCGCTTATTGAGCTGATGGGCGGCACCATCGAAGTCACCAGTGAGCTCCATGTGGGCACCTCGTTCTACGTGGAGATTCCGCTCGATATCGACGAGAATCCCCAGGCGCGGGCGAATACGGTTGAGAGTGCGCCCGACTGCTCGCTCGCCGACATGAACGTGCTGCTCGCCGAAGACAACGAATTGAATGCCGAGATTGCCCAGACGCTGCTAGAATCCGAGGGTGTCGTGGTCACCCGCGCCGCCAACGGCAACGAGGTCGTCGATCTGTACCTGTCGCATCCCGCCGGCAGCTTCGATGCGATCCTGATGGACATTATGATGCCGGGCATGGACGGCTATGAGGCAACCCGCGCGATTCGTCTGAGCGAGAAGGTCGATGCAGCCGATATCCCCATCATCGCGCTCACCGCCAACGCCTTTGCCGAGGACGCCAAGGCGGCACACGATGCCGGCATGAACGCCCATCTGTCCAAACCGCTCGACTTTAACAAACTCAAAAACATACTCGCCCGCATCAAGAAAAACGGATCTGTTTCGCTATAGTTTGTGCTCAACAACCATACGCAGCAGAAAGGAAGCCAACGATGTTTAGGCCCTTACGTCGAAAGAAACGCGCCATCACCGACGAGAAAGCGCGCGAGCTGCTCGCTACCTGCAAGCGCGGCGTCTTTGCCGTCAACGGCGACGATGGCTACCCGTACGCCATTCCCGTCAACTACTTCTTTGACGCCGAGCACGACAAGATTTATTTCCATGGCGCCAAGGCTGGCCACAAGGTCGACGCACTCAAGCGCGATGACAAGGTCTGCTTTACCGTTTACGGCAACGAGTGGTACCAGGACGGTGACTGGGCTCCCTACGTTATGAGCACCGTCGTCTTTGGCCGTTGTCGCCTGGCGAATGACACCCCCGCGTTTATCGAGGACAAAGTCCGCCAGCTCGCCCTTAAGTACTACCCTTCCGCCGAAGAAGTCGAAGAGGAGATCGCCAAAGACATCAAGGGCGTCCAACTCTACGAGATTACGATTGAGCATCTCTGCGGTAAGCAGATTCAGGAAAAGTAAGCCCCTCAGCAGGTCTCGCAAATAGCAATATGGCCCAGTTCCAACCCACCTTGGAACCGGGCCATATGCTTATGAAACGTCGGCGGCGATGTGCGCTAGCGCCTCGACGAGCTCTTGCGAGCTCACAGGCTTGCTCAGGTGCGCGTTCATGCCCGCCTCGCGCGAAAGTCTGCGGTCGTCGGCAAAGGCGTTGGCACTCACAGCGATAATCGGCGTGGTCGCGGCATCCTCGCGATCGAGCGCTCGAATCTGACGCGTGGCCTCAAGGCCATCGATGCCAGGCATCATGATGTCCATCAACACCACGTCGTACTCGTGCGGTGCGCTCGCGGCAAACGCCTCAACGGCAGACTCGCCATCCTTAGCATGCGTCACGACGGCACCGGCACGGCTGAGCGTAAACTGCGCGATCTCGGCATTCAGATCGTTATCCTCTACGAGCAAAACGCGCAAGCCCTGGAGCGCATCGCCATCGCCCGCATCCGCGCGAACTGCCTGAGGAATCTCGGAGCGCTTGCATTTCTCAAACGGCAGGCGGATGGTAAACGTCGTCCCCTGCCCCAAGACGCTCGTAAAGCTCATGGTTCCGCCCATAAGCTCGACCAACTGTTTTGCGATAGGCGCGCCCAGGCCAGTTCCCGATGAAGCGCCTTCCACCTGTTGCTCCTCGCGGCAAAACGGCTCGTAGAGGTGCTGTTGGAACTCCTCGCTCATGCCAATACCGTTGTCGGCGATCGTGTATTCATAGACGGGGACGCCATTCGCTGGCTCCACCTCGCGGCACACCAGGCGAACATAGCCGCCCTGGCGGTTGTACTTAACGGCATTGCCGGCAATATTGAGCAACAAACGCTTGAGGTGCGTCACGCTCACCCGCGCATAGGGATGATTAAGCGTCTGCTGGTCGCAGATAATTGTCACCAGACGCTCCTCGGCCTGGCGCTCCAGAATATCGCGCACTTCACAGTTGAGGGCCACCAAATTTGTGGGTACGAGGTTCAGGTCGACCTGGCCGCTCTCCAGGCGACTCATATCGAGTGCCTCGTTGGCAAGGTCGAGCAGCAGTCCCGACGCCGTCCAGATCTTTGAGCGGCACTCGGTCTGCTTTTGCAAATCGTCCGCATTGGCATCGCCGACCTCGACCATGCCGCGAATGCCGTTGATGGGTGTGCGCAGATCGTGGCTCATGCGACGCAGAAACTCTGTCTTTGCCGAGTTGGCAGACGAGGCCTCGCGCGCCGCCTTTGCCAGCTTGTCGCCATAGTCGCGCTCCTGCTGCAGCAAGTCCGTCAAACGTCGGCGATCAGCGCGGCGGCGCACCATCACAACAACGGCTATAACACCGCTGTAGAGCACCAGCACGCCGGCAGCAACAGCCGCGACGACCTCAAAGTAGCGCCGCGCCGAGGCATAGGTGTACACATAGAATTTGTGCGCTTTTCCAAATGTGCCCAAATACCACTCGCCGTCGGCGTTAACCAATCTGACCTTACCAGCCAGGCATCGATCCTTAATACCGTCGACAATGAAGACGTCCGTCGCAGGCAGATCGAATACGCCCAATACGGTGGGTTCAACGGCATTGGTCGCAACGACCTTGCCGTCGCTTTCGATCACGATATTGCCGCTATCGATGGTTTCATAGCCTTCGAGCAAGCTCTGCAGTTTGAGCGTATTGCCTGCAACCGCCTTCGCGCTCTGATGCCTTACCGCGATAACGATGCCCTCGCCATCCTGCCGAGTCACGCAGCCAATGTCTGCGACCGAATCATCCGCAAGCGTGATGCGGGCGGTATAGGACTTAAGCGGATAGGCTGCCACCTCCAGCACGGGCGCTTCCTTGAGATACGTAGCAAGCGACTCGTAGCCCACGCCATCCGGCGAGGACTCGGACACCAAATTGCCCGATGCGTCCGTCACGATCAGTGCGCTCACGTTGAACTGGTCGGCATATTGCTCCAGCGTAGCGTTATCCACCGAACCGTCGCGCTCCATATCGCGCGCTGTCTCTCCGGCGATCTCCATAACGCGAATCAGGTTTTTGGTCGTATAGGCGCTGTTGAATGCATCGTAGGAAAGGCTCTGCGTCGCCACGTAATCGACAACGTCGGCAAAGCGCTGCTCGGCTTGGGCCGTCATGTAACCGTAGCTCATCATGCCGGCGGCAACCGAGAGCACTATCCCCAGCAGAGCGACAAGGAGCCATGCCCCTGCCGAACGATTGCCCCGCTCCTGAGCGGCGTGGTCAGGCGCATCGATCATGACAGACCCTCCACATTCAAAAATGGCGAAGGGTCATCGAAGTACTTTGACACCAGGCGTTCCATGGTGCCATCGGCAAGCATTTCTTGGTAGGCACGGGTGAGCTTAACGTCGATGTCGCGCGTATCGTTAATATCGAAAGCGGTGCCCAAACCAACTTCTAGCAGCGGCTCATCCAAGATGCGATACGTCACACCATAGTCTTTTTCGTAGGTGAGCAGCAAGGACTCATGCGCGGCGATGGCGTCGACCAGGCCCTCGACGAGCGCCGGGTTCAGGTATGAGCGGTCCGAAAAGCAGTAGAGCTCTTTGATCTGCGGAACGTTTTCATTTGTGCGATTGAGCAAAATGTCCTCGGGCTTGGTGGTGGACTGAACCGCCACGACCTTATCCTCAAGATCGGCAAGCGTATAGATATCGCTCTGGGGATCGACCGCGACCACCTGGCGACTCGCAAGGTACGGGCCAGCCCAACGATACTCGTTTTCGCGACCCGTCATGCTAAAGCTGCCCATGACGCAATCGAGCTCGCCGTTCGCCAGCAGCTCTTTCTTCTTTTCCCAATCGATCAGCTGGTATTTTGGCTTGTAACCAATGCGAGCCAAAGCCTCGGTCAATATCTCGACATCCAGGCCAACGATATCGCCGTACTCGTCGGTATACACAAACGGTGGATAGAGGTCGCTGCCGACGTTGAGCGTCTTAAGGTCGCCGTCTTTGGCTTGCGAGGCGTCCAGACCTTCTAATGCAGACGTCGAGGCTTCGTCATTGTGCCCGGAACAGCCAGCTATCGCTACGACCTGTCTCTTATACACATCTCCGAGCCCACGAGACGTAGAGGAATCTC